>NZ_KV809108.1:0-153397 GCF_001812455.1 Corynebacterium sp. HMSC076C10 | reverse complement strand
TCCATGATGCAATGACCGCCTGACCCTACCAGCCGTTTTTCGGGCCATTTCTGTCATAAACGCAGTCAGTAACTCGCATTAAGAACTAAGCGACAAAAGGGCCCACCCAGCGACATGCTGAGCGGACATATTTTCGTCTATTAACCCTAGAGAGCAGGAAAAACTCGTTCACCGAAAAATCCCCCAGGGTATTACCCAAGGGGAAACTGCGAGGTCGAGCGAAGGATAAAATACAGACCCGGCTGCCCTAGCCAATCTGCCGCTTCAAACGGCGGCGCTCACGCTCAGAGAGGCCACCCCAAATGCCGAAGCGCTCATCATGCTCGAGAGCAAACTCCAGGCATTCATCTCGCACACCACAAGCACGACAAATACGCTTTGCTTCGCGAGTGGATCCACCCTTCTCAGGGAAGAAAGCTTCTGGATCGGTCTGGGCACACAGAGCTTGCTCCTGCCAGTCCTGATCGACGGCTTCAAACAACCCCGAAAGGTCATCTGCCCACTCTGTCAACGGCCGAGGCTGGTTTTCAGAGGAGCTATCATTCACAGCGATGTCACCCGCATTCGTCTCACTATCCACAGCAGAGCCGCCATCAAACATGCTGGACTTTTCCATGCCGAGGGCCTCCTGATGGTTGTTGCTGCGGGTCTTTAAATTGGGCTTAGTGTGCGAAACACACATTTGTGATTACACACGTGTAACCCACCATCGGTCAAGCCGAATAGAGAATTTGCCCCAATACTTTTCATTGCCCCTGAAGCCCCTCCCCCCGCGTTGGGGATTAAGTTCAGGTTGAAGGATGGCGCCCGAACCCTAAACCTGCCACCTGAACTCAATCACATTCGCCACATGCCTCTCACCAGCAACTTTGACGACACTTCGGCAACTCTAATCAGATATTGCCGACAAAAGTCTGACACGCCGAAGGCTGCAGACTAGACATCCGTCGAAAAACGTACTCCGTGATCGGGGATCTGGACGCCCGGCCACACACGGATACCGTTGATCAATTCACAGCGAGCACCAACGACGGCACCCTCGCCGATAATGGCATCACTGATGACCGTTCGCGGGCCGATATCGGCGCCATCGGCAATCACAGAGCGCTCGATCACAGCACCGGCACCGATGCGTGCGCCGTCGAAGATCACCGATTGATCAATCCGAGCTCCCGCACCAATCTCCGCCCCACGGCCGACAACAGAGCCACCGTAGAGAAGAGCACCGCCACCGACCGACGCAGATTCGTCGACAAGCGCTTCGCCGTGCTTACCCTCTAGAAGTGGTGACGGCGCGATACCGCGGACCAAATCGGAGGAGCCGCGGACGAAGTCACCCGGAGTCCCCATGTCACGCCAGTAGGCGTAATCAACGTGACCGTAGACGTTCATACCGCGGTCAAGCAGCGCTGGGAAGATTTCACGCTCAACGCTGATGGGGCGACCAGCCGGAATCGACTCGATAATCTCGCGGCGGAACACGTAGATACCGGCATTAATCTGATCGGTCGGCGGATCCTGGGTCTTCTCCAGGAACTCCAGGACGCGCCCATCCTCATCGGTCGGAACACAGCCGAACGCGCGTGGATCCGGCACACGGACGAGGTGCATCGTGACGTCCGCATCCTTCTCCGCGTGGGTGCCCAACACCGCGCGCAAGTCGGTACCGCCGAGGACATCGCCATTGAAAATCATTGCGGTGTCATAGCGCAGCTTGTCTAGGACGTTTCGGATACCGCCACCGGTACCCAGCGGCTCAGCCTCAAAGACGTATTCAATTTCGAGACCCAAATCCGAACCGTCGCCGAAGTGTTCTTCAAATACTTCAGCTCGGTAGGAGGTGCCCAATACCACGTGCTTCATACCTGCTGCACGAATGCGGCCAAGCAGATGCTCCAGGAATGGATGCCCTGCCGTGGGCAGCATCGGCTTCGGCGTATTCACGGTAAGGGGACGCAAACGCGTACCTTGCCCGCCAACCAGAATGACAGCGTCAGTCTGTTCAGCCAACGTGGCTCCCGCCTGCTGTGCAGCATCCGCTCCCGGCTGGAAGGCGGAGCCATGCCCAGCACTCGGACGAACTTCGGTAGTCATGAAATCGGTAACTTTCTTCGATGGATCATTCCAACAGTTAATTAATTCCTACGCTTTTTGACCGCGATTATGACTTTGCCACGCAGGAACAGCCCCAAACGCAATGCCAGTCGCACAGGTGCCAGCGCCGGCCCCGGCAGGCGATCTGACATAAAACGGTATGCCGACTCGTGATGGGCCTTTACGGTAATTTCCGGGTGCTTACTGGCAGAATGTCCCTGCGCGTGACGTATCTCTGCACGGGGACAGAAAACATTGCTCCAACCGGCCTTGCCCAGTCGGTCACCCAAATCCACGTCCTCCATGTACATGAAGTAGCGGGTATCAAAGCCATCAATCTGGTCGAACGCATCCCACCGCAGCAGCAGGCATGCACCCGACAACCATCCCGCCGATCGCTCACGATCCATATCCGTGTCATCCCGGTAGCGCCGTGAGAAAGGGTTAGTAGGCCAGATATCGGCAAGCAGCGCGTGCCCGATACCGCTGACAAGTTTAGGAACCGCGCGTGCCGACGGGTACACGCTGCCATCCGCCTCGCGAATCAGCGGACCAATCGCTCCGGCTTTGGGATTGCGCTGCGCGCATTCCAACAGAATATCGATTGCGCCAGGGGCAAACACCACGTCAGGATTGACCAGCATGACGTAATCAGGATTGATTTCACCGGCACGGCGAGCCCGCCCCAGCTCCGCAATGCCACGGTTGGCGGCCGCGCCATAGCCAATGTTGCCGCCGGTGCGCAGAAGCTGAACATCCGCTCCGGTCTCCTTGGCCCGAGCTTCTTCCTTCTCCACGGAACCATCCGTCGAGCCGTTGTCGGCCATAATCAGGCGCGTGGAGGCACTGGCGGCGGGGCCCAGCGAATCCACCAGCTTGCTCAAGTGCTCACCGGGCGAAAAGGTCACGGTGACCACACCGAGCGGAAGCTGCGAGGGTTGCGGGGAATTCGAGGTTACATTCACAAACCTAGACCCTAGGTCAGGACTGCCCGCAAAGTGTCCTGCCACTCCGGAAGCGCATGTAGACCTACCTCACTCCATGCCGAACCATCCAACACGGACCAGGCCGGACGCGGGGCCGGACGTGGGAACTCACTGCTGGTACAAGCCGCCACACGCTGCGGATCGTGACCGGTGAGCCGAAACACTTCGCGAGCCACTTCGAACCATGTCGCCTCACCGCTGCCCGTGACATGGAAGGTGCCGGTCGGTGCGCTGCTCGGTTCGGACAACACACGTTCGGACAACTCCCAGATAGCTCCGGCGAGATCACCGACAAATGTGGGGTTTCCGTGCTGATCGTCAACGACCTTAATAATTGCCGGATTGCCTTTGTCGTCAGTCGCCGTCTCTGCCAGACGCATCATCGTGGAAACGAAGTCCTTGGCCTCCGGCTGTGTGGGCCCCGACCAGACCCACGCCGTGCGCAAAATAGCGAAACGCGCACCCGAATCACGCACATTATTCTCCCCCACTAACTTGGTACGACCATACATAGTCTGAGGCGCGGTGAAATCATCAACTCGCAGCGCTCGGCGCTGCCCCGTCATCTCATCGATTGCTACATCACCGAAGACATAGTCGGTGGAGATGTGAATGAGATACGCGCCTTCTTTTTTCGCCCGAGCCGCCAAGTACTTCGGTCCAAGTGCATTGATAAGGTGCGCCGAACCGGGATCGGATTCTGCGCCATCGACATCGGTCGCCGCTGCCGCGTTAATGATGATGTCGACGTCGTCAAGCAGAGGCGTTGCCTCCACAGCAGCCGAATCAGTGATATCCAACTGTGCCCGCGTAAGAGCGAGCACCTCAACATCGGCGGCGAAAGAATCACACTGAAGCGCAGTACCCAGCTGTCCCGCCGCGCCAGTTATGGCGACAATGGGACGCCGCGAGTTGCTGTGGGTTGGTCCAGGAGTGGCGAAATGCGAGACTGAAATTTCGGACATATTCTTCTTTATCACTATCGTAGATACGATTGACACTGTGTTGAGGTGTAACCGGATACGGATTGACACTGTGTTGAGGTGCAACCGCACACGGTTGGACGGTTAAGGTTTATGTAGTTTCCGCAGCTGCTTACTGCCCTCCACGATGTGTGGAATGCCCACGCAGACATGCAGCACAAATTATATTTTCGAAAAACGGTTTAAGAGGAGCCCCGGTTTGAGCAGCCACACGCCACGCGCGCGTCACGCACGCGATATTCAAGCGCCACCGTCCTCTGCAGAGAGTACAGCCCAAGCTTGGCCGCCGATGCTACGCAATGCGCTTGTGCTGCTCTCAGCCATTATCCTGGTTATTTCCGCAGTTGGCTGGTGGACACTTGGTAGGACCACCGACAACTTGGGTTCGGGTGGCGACTTCGGTCTGGGCAGTGAGAAGGACGGTGCAACCGATATTCTGCTCGTCGGCTCCGACTCTCGCACCGATGCCCAGGGCAACCCGCTGACTCCGGAAGAAGTTGAGCTTCTGCGTGCTGGCGACGAAGAAGCCACGAATACAGACACGATTATTGTGATTCGTGTTCCTGCCGATGGTTCTTCAGCGACGGCAATTTCCATTCCGCGCGATACCTATGTCCACACCAATCGCCTAGGCAACACAAAGATTAATGGTGTCTACGGCAACACAAAGCAAATGGTGGAAGAGGAACTCGCAGGAAGCGGGGCCTCGCCGGAAGACATTGAGCGTCGCTCGACCGAGGCCGGACGTAGAGCTCTGATTGAAACCATTAGCGACCTCAGCGGTATCACCGTTGACCACTACGCAGAAGTTGGCCTGCTCGGCTTCGTCCTGCTCACCGATGCCATCGGCGGTGTCGATGTATGTCTGAATGAGGCTGTCTACGACGAGTTCTCGGGTGCAGATTTCCCAGCGGGCTCACAGACATTGAAGGGCGCCGACGCGCTCTCATTCGTCCGCCAGCGCCATGGTCTGCCCCGCGGTGACCTCGACCGAATTACTCGCCAGCAGGTCTTCATGGCCTCGTTCACCAATAAGCTGCTCGGCGCTGGCACGCTGTCTAATCCCGCGAAGCTGTCTGAACTGGGCAACGCCGTCCAGCGTTCGGTGGTGCTCGACGACAACTGGGATGTCACCGGATTTGCCACCCAGATGCAGGGCCTCAGTGGTGGCAACGTGAAGTTTGAAACTATCCCGGTGACCTCGATTGACGGTGTCGGTGACTATGGCGAGTCGGTGGTCACAATCGATAAGGGCCAGGTTCACCAGTACTTCGAGACCCTGCTGGGCACCAAGGAAGAAAAAGCTCCGGCGAAGGAAGAAGACGAAAAGAAGGCTGACCCCAACGCGGCTGAAACTACAGTCAGCGTTTACAACGCCACAGGCATCGAAGGTTTGGCCAGCGGCGTCTCAGGCTTCTTAACGGAAAAGGGCTACACCCAGGGAGAGGTCGGCAACGCTGAGTTCGCCGGCGTTGCCTCCAGCCAGATCAATGCGGCTGACCCAGAGGATCCGGCAGCGCAGGCCATCTCTGAGGCACTCGGTGGCGTACCGATTGTCCACGATCCATACCTCGATCCGCACCACATCTCAGTGACAATTGCCGGTGACTACGAAGGCCCGGGATTGACATCAGAGGGAATGGCCGCTGATTCGGGCGACGGTGCCGAACCCGCGCCTGAAGTCGAAGATGGTTCCAATGGCGATGTCATCGGCCAGGAAGGCGGGGCAATTCCGCAGGAAGATCGCCCCGCTATCGACGCCGCCGGCGTGACCTGCGTGAACTAGGTCCGTCCCTTCGGGGAGACCTCAGCGACATGTTCGATGAGGTTATATTCCTCAATTGCGGCCAAGGACTCCTTGGCCTCCTGTTCGTCCAGCACGTTCATGATGAATCCGTTCTGGACGAACACCCAATCACCTGCCACCAGCTCAGGCACGTACATTGCCGAGCATTGCCGCTTCTGCCCCGCCATATCCACCGTCGCCATCGGCAATGGACCATCGGCGATTGCCAGAACCTGAGCAGGAATTCCAAGACACATCGAGTTACTTCGTCCTCTCCACTACAGTCGGGGCGTCCGCCGAACCACGGCTATCCGTTGTCATATTGTCCGCAGGTGCACCGGCATGTTCCTGCATCGTGAATGTCATCACTCCCGCAGGTGCCGAGCTACACGGTAGGCACGGATCAGCGGCCCAGATGGACTTCTCGACCCCCGCAGTCTCCCCGCCACCGCGCAGCTGCTCGGTGAGCATACGCGTCAGCCAGGGTTCATTCTGCGCAGTTGGCGTCATAATCTGACAATCCGTGATGATGCCGTCAGCTCCTGCCGTATAACGATGCACTAACAGCCCGCGCGGCCCGTCGATCATCCCGACACCGCTGCGAGGTCCTGCAAAGTCAGCATTCTCAATCGCCGCCGCGGCATTCGGATCGCACACATGGTCGCCGAGCAGTTCCCCGTCGGCAAGCACCTGTCTCGCCCAGGCCACGGTGTCGGCGAGAAGCTGGCGTTGGGCGTCGCGTGGGCTGATTCCACGCTTATCGACGACAACCTGCCTGGAGACCGGCCCCACCCGGTAAAAATCTGCCCGCTGACCTTCACAGCCATCCTTGCCCAGCTCCTTCGAGGCATCAAACACCGGCCTGGGAGCGGCATCGCCCGGACGGGACTCCCGAACACGTGTAGGCCAATCAGCAGCCGGGAAAATCTCCGCCGCGGTATCGGTGTCATGCCGCGCGACTGCGAGGTAATTTCCCAGCGGCGCAAGCTCACCATCGGCATCGACAACTGCCACGTCGAGGCCGTCAAAAGTATCCGTCCAAGCATCAGGGGCATCGGGAGTGGGAAGAAGCTCCACTTCCTTGATTACCGCCGTCTCAGCCAGTACCTCCAGAGCAGTTTCTGCCTCAGAAACCAGCGTCTTATCCACTGTCGCGCGCACACCGCCGGGGACGGCGACATCCGGGAAGTGCGACGGTGCCCCCGCTGCACGCATCAGAGCTTTTCCGGCACGCTTCATTGCCCGCGCCCCCTCGCGGTCGACGGCCACAAATTTGGTCGCTAGATTATCCAAGGTCGACCCGGCCGCCAGCAGCTCTCGAATCAACTGTGCGGTTCGAGGAATGTCGAAGACCCCGTAAAGGTCCTCTACCGCCCGCACGCCTGCAAGATGATGCACAACCGGGCACAGGCCACACAGCCGCTTGGTGATATCTGGTACAGCCAGCGCCTGCTTGCCCACGAGCATCCCGTCGATACGCGGTAGCCCTGAAAGGTCGAAGGACACCTGTGTGATGGCGCCGTTGTCATCGCGATAGACATCCAGTCGTGCCTCGAATGGGTCAACAAGCTCATCGAGCTGGATGTGCTGGGTAACCGGAACGGATTTGGATGACATGGTCCGCCTGCGCCTCCTTTGCGCTGAGTGCTTCGCCATAATGGTATCTGTGCATGAGCTTGGATTGTTGACCAGCGTGGTGGAAAAGATTGCCGAGGTCTGCCCGGGACGCACCGTGACAAAGGTGTCAATGCGTGTGGGCGACCGCTCCGGAGTCGTCTACGATTCCCTCATCGCCGCGTGGCCCGTGGCCAGTGCCGCGACACAGTGTGAGGGCGCGGAGTTAGACGCCGAGCTCATTGTGTCGACGGTCTACTGCCCCACCTGCGAGGCCGAGCATGAAATCGATGAATTCTATGCTCTAACCTGCCCCGTCTGCGGCACCCCAACTGCGGATCTACGGCACGGCCGCGAGTTTGAAATCTCCAGTATTGAGGTCAACGCTGAGGGCGAGAGTTAGACGCCGCTGTCGTGCTCGTCGGCAAGCCAGCTGTCGATGAGCTCACGCGCAACCTCAGTCGCTTCCTCAATGCCGACAAGTGCCGTGTCGCTGAGCCCCACCACCATGTCAGCCGACTCGTAGACGACTCCCACCACACCGACGCGCGCAGGCTCCTGCCCCAGCAGTCGCGCCGCGGTGAGCAAATCCAGCAAGCCGACCTGATGCGCGGACAGCTTTGCCGCCAATAGTCTAGGGATCTGGTCACCGACGAGCTTGACGACGGTACCGGGATCCCCCGGACCAGCGAGAGCGTCGAGCAACAATAGGTTCTTGGCCTCCTGCACGATGGGCAGCAACTCCATACCGCAGGTGCCACCATCGATGTAGGCAACCGCACCCGTCCATTCGTCCCCTCGCCCGGCGAGGTTCGCAGGATCATCGAGGTTGGAGGGCGACCAGACCAGATGCGCAGAATCCCCGGCCTGCGTTGTCTGCCCCATGCCTGCAGATTCCAGTTCTGGGGCAAGGCGCCTCAGCAGCTCGAGACCAATGCCGTCGTCGCCCATGACGGGGTTGCCGATGCCAAGAACCGTCACCAACGGAGTGCCAGCATCAGCACCGGTGACTGCGTCGGACACCTTATCGTTACCCAATGATCTCCTATCCAATGCGTGGAGAGTCAACCGGTTGCGTGCCGCGCGGTAGCCAGACAGAGCCACCAATCATCGAGGACAGACCACCGTGGTTGTGTACCGCATCAGAGCGGATAACCAGGTAGACGTGAATGATGGCGAAGAGCCAAATCAGGTACATGATGATTGTGTGAATCAGGCGGAAGTAGCCGATGCCAATCCAGTGCGTGGGCATAGCCAACAGCTGGAAGAACCAGTTGGACTGGTCCATCATCGCGTATAGCGACAAACCTGTGAGCATCTGGATGAAACACATCGCGTAAATGCCGGTGTACGCCAGCTGCTGCAGCGGATTGTGTGCGAAGTAGAACGGCCCTTCCTTGCGCAGGAAGAGGTAGTACTGCATCGTGTGCCAGAGGTCTTTAACATCCTGCTTGTTATAAATCGGCCATAGCGCACGCCATCGTGTTTGTCGGTCGTGGGTAACAAACAGCAGAATGACACGCCATAGCCCCACCGCGATCCATAGGAATCCGGCTAAGAAGTGCGCGAAACGGACATATCCCATCGCGAATCCCGCGGCCGAGCCGTCATAGGTGCGCTCAGTCAAATAGGGCTGCATGATGTACCAGCCAGTAAAGGTCATCACCAACATCAGCGCCAGGTTCAACCAATGTTGAACGCGCAGCGCCCATCCCCACAGGTGAACCTCGACCCACGAACCGGAGCCCTTCTTGTTCTCCGCAATGGCCTCGTCGAGTTTCCGCAGCCCCATTGCCACGAATCCTTCGAAGATGAACTCTCCGATGATATTTCCGTCTTTGTCAATGGGCGCAAGCGCGACGCCCATGCTGCGGTGCCCGCGACCATGGTGCATGTTCGCGTTACGACGAAGTAGAACGCCTTCCTCACGGGACATCGTGGATGCCTCAACGACCGCATTCAATTCACCGCGCATGATGGCGACATCGACCGTTTGATCCGCAATGTTGAGGCCGTGCACCTTGGCAATGGAGTAACGGCGGTCAGGCGTCGCCGGGTCGTAGGAATCCGGGGTCAGTTTCATCAGTGGCGTGCCGTCGAGGTGGAAAAGATCGTCACGACGACGACGCAAGCTGACCTTTAGCGCAAGGTCGACAGGATCGCGGGAGTCGTCCGGGACAATTGCTGCGGCCTGAATGACCTCGGATGGCGACAACCAGTGGCTGGTGTGTGCGTCAATAACCGCAATAACCAGGGGGTTGCCCTTGGAATCTTTTAGTCGCAGTTCCGGATTTTCACTCACTGGGGGTGTCATGCCGTCGTCACCTTAAACATTTCCTGACCAGCCGGATCCAAAATGTGGACTGCGCAGGCCATACATGGATCGAAGGAATGAATCGTGCGAAGTGGTTCAAGCGGCTGCTCGGGATCAACCAGCGGATGTGTGCCATCGCCAGCCAGCGCGTGCTCGTATGGGCCAAGCTGCCCCTTCGGGTCACGGCCACCGGCCAGCCACGTGGTGGGAACCACGGCTTGGTAGTTGGTCACCTTGCCATTTTCAATTTTGACCCAGTGGCTGAGCATGCCACGAGCGACCTCGAGGAAGCCCACGCCCTGGCACTTTTCCGGCCACGTGGTCGGCTCCCAACAGCTGTTGTCGAAGACATCGATGTCGCCGTTCTTCAGGGCCTCAACGAACTCCGGGAAAATGTGATCTGCCAAGTAATTGGCGGTGGTCACAGACTCCACAGCACGTGCGTAGGTGCGTCCCGCAGTGGAGTTCATCTGCTCAATGCGCAGGTCGAGCTTATCCATGACCTCGTCGACCAGGCGCATTGTCTCCGGCTCCTTCTGCAGGTATGCCAACAGCACACGAGCAACCGGGCCAACTTGAACAGCGCGACCGTCGTAACGCGGCGCCTTCGACCAGGTGTACTTTTCATTGTCCGACAACCACTCGTACGGCGGCTTCGGGCCGGTGTAGTTCACAGTTGTTTCGCCGTCATACGGCTTGAGGCCGACATCATCGCCGGCTTCCTGCGTATACCAGGCGGAGTTGATGAATTCCTCGATCTTTTCCGGCTGGAATGGGTGGAGCTTGGTGTAGTCACCGTCGAGAATGACACCGGGCTTGATGTCTGGATGCACGGTCTGGACACGGGACTTAGCCGGGTCGCCGGAGTAAGTGGCGCCGGCCATGCCTACCGCCAGGAAGCTGTCGGAGGAGCGACCGATGTCGAAGTAGTCCTTGTAAACGCTCATGATGGCGACTGCATCTGGGTAGAAGCAGTCATTGACGAACTCCACGATCTCGTCGATCCAGGACTTGATCTGATCAATGCCGACTTGGTTGACAGTCTCCGAGCGTTCCGGGTCGATGGAGCACGCCATGCCTCCGACCAGGAAGTTCGGGTGTGGGTTCTTACCGCCGAAGACGGTGTTAATGCGGATGATAGAGCGCTGGAAAGCCAAGGCGTCGAGGTAGTGCGACACTGCCATCAGGTTGGCCTCGGGCGGCAAGCGGTAGTCCTCATGTCCCCAGTAGCCGCCGGTGAAGATGGACAGCTGGCCGGAGTCCACAATGCCCTGCACGGTCTCCTTGACCCGGGCGAAGGTTTCTTCGTTATTGCCCTTCCACGTCGAACCGATCGACTGCGCGAACTCAACGGTCTTCTTCGGATCGGCCTCGAGAGCCTTCGTGACATCAATCCAGTCCAGACCGTGAAGATGGTAGAAATGCACGACGTGGTCGTGAATCTCCTGCGAGCCAATCACCAGGTCGCGAATACGACGTGCCTGCGGGGGCGGTGTCGAGCCAATGGCATCTTCGACAGCGGCAATGGACGCCACCGAGTGAGTACCCGTGCACACACCACAGATACGACCAACGAATGCCCAGACATCGCGAGGATCGCGGTTTTTCACAATGGTTTCGATACCGCGGAACTGAGTAGTCTCACTCCACGCGGTTTTGATCTGGTCTCCCTCGCGTTCCAGCTCAATGCGAAGGTGTCCCTCGATTCGGGTAATCGGGTCGATTACAACTTTTTCCGTAGCCATGTCCTATGCCCCCTTAGTTGTCCTTCGAATCGGATGCTGTCTCGCTCTGCGTGCCTGGTGCGTTTGAAGGAAGGTCGACCATCGGTGGCTTCCGGCCTTCCACACCACCAAACGCAGCCAACACCTTTTCTTCGCCGTTGGAGCGCCTTATCTTCAGTTCCTTCACCAATGTGAGTCCGCCATGGACCGCGGCACCCGCGGCAGTGGCAGCCAGCAGTCCAACGCCGACCTTGTTCACGCTGGACTCCACTCCAATACCCGGGATTCCCGGCAGCTTGTCGTAGAACGGAGTGAACTGGTCGAAGAAGTCCTTCTCAGTACAGCCAATACATGGGTGACCAGCACCGATTGGCCAACCGGACTTAAGGTTCCACTGCACGATTGGGCATGGGCTAAACGTGGATGGCCCCTTACAGCCGACCTCGTAAAGGCACCAACCGTTGCGTGCGCCCTCGTCGTCGAAGGTTTTCACGAACTGACCGGCATCGTAATGCGCACGACGCGGGCAGGAGTCGTGAATACGCTGGTCATAGGCAAACTTTGGCCGCCCCTCAGCGTCGACCTCCGGTGTCTTGCCATAAGTGAGTACGTACGTCAGGGTGGCCGTAATCACCTCACCAATCGGCGGACAACCAGAGACGTTAATCACCGGCTTGCCCTTGATAATCTCATCGACACCCTTGGCACCGGTCGGATTCGGCTTAGCAGCCTGGACAGAACCCCAGACTGCGCAGGCACCAACGGCCAGGATTGCCGTGGCCTTCTCAGCAGCCTCGAGCAGCACCTGTTCTGCCGACTTACCGCCAATGGTGCAGTACGCACCGTTCTCGCCGGTCGGAATCGAGCCATTGACCACCAGAATGTGATCCTCGGCATTCATGTCGTCCAAAGCCTTTTCAGCCGCATGCCCGGACGGTGCCATGAGCAGCTCGTTGTAGTCCATCGAAACCAGGTTCAGCACCACATCTTCAGCAGTGGTGCCTCCGGAACGCAATACGGATTCCATACATCCGGTACATTCCTGCAACTGCAGCCAAGCCACCTTCGGCTTCTTTACAGCCGAGAGCTTATCTGCGATTTCCTCCGCCGAGGGAGTCAGTGACTGCGCCGCAGCCTCACCGACATTCGGAGTTCCGGCGGCAAAAATTGCCGCCATAGTGCCACAAAACTTCATGAAACTGCGCCGTGAGACACCAGCTCTAGCGAGGTTTTCGCCGAGGGTCCCTTCCTGCCAATTCGCGCCACTAATCATTTTTTCGCTGCGCCTTCTGCTTAGTTATTAGGAATATTGGTTTCGAGGTTTTACAACTACCCAGGCCCATTGCCTATACATGGCCAAGTATAGCGACCTAAGAACAACCTGAATAATGGCGCTGCGCTGCGGTTATAACAAAATAATATGCAAGATAAATGTTGCGTAAATATAGCTCCAGGTACAGGTAATGAACGTGAAAAACCGCCGCAGATTACAGCGGGATATCACCTATCCCCCACTAAGGTGGAGCGAAGCGAGGGGGGGGCAGCGGGGCCGTCGTCAAGCATGCCGTGCTGCCCCCATTGCTTCACGACGGCCCCCGGCGCGCGCTTAATCAACCAGCGCAGGGTTGACCCAACGGAGCCATTCGTCGATGCCCTCCCCGGTCTTAGCGGAGACCTCAATCACCTTCACGCCTGGATTGACCTTTTCCAGGTTGGCGCGGAAGAGCTCCATGTCGAAGTCAAGGTACGGGGCAAGGTCCATCTTGTTGATAACCACTACCTGCACAGAGCGGAACATCACCGGGTACTTGACCGGCTTATCCTCCCCCTCGGTGATGGAGTAGACCATTGCCTTGCGAGTCTCACCGACCTCAAACTCAGCCGGACAGACAAGGTTTCCCACATTTTCAATCATGACCAGGTCAAGCGTGGCCAAATCCAGCCCCTCGAGCGCGCGGGAGACCATCGGGGCGTCCAAGTGGCATTCACCACCGAATCCGTTGCCCGTGTTCAGCAGCGAAATCTGTGCCCCGTAGCCCTCCAAGCGGTCGGCATCGAGAGCCGTCTCAATATCGCCCTCGATAATGCCGACGCGCAGCTTTCCCTGCGCAGCCGCCAGTGTCTTCTCCAACAGCGCAGTCTTGCCTGAGCCCGGGGAGCTCATCAGGTTGATGGCTTCCACGCCATGTTCAGCAAGCAGCTCGCGATTGTGCTCCGCGCGATGGTCGTTTTCGCTGAAGATGTCCTCGAGGATGGTCACGCGTTCCACGCCGGTTTCATAACCCGAATGGTCGCCGTGGCTAGTGTCATCGGGATCGGCGAGATGAACGTGGTCATGGCCGTGATGGTGGTCATGGTCGTGGTCATGATGATGGTGGTGATGGTGGTGTGCGTCATCGCCGTCATGCCGGTGGAAACGTCCCATGATAAAACCGTCTTTCCTACTTGTGCGTGTCGACGTCGATGTCGACGATTGTGAACTCTTCCCCCGAGATTACGCGTCCTGGCTTTCCGCACGTGGGGCACAGCAGGCCGTCGAGTGGCCCCACCTGTTCGCGATGCCCGTGCGCGCATTCGACAACCGCAGGTACCCAGTCAATATCCAATTTCGCGTCCCTCAAACCGGTATCGCGACTGACGAAATCCCACGCGTATGAAAGGGTTTCTGGCACAACCTGCCGTAGAGCGCCTATCCGCAGGTGCACAGTGCGTACAGTTCGACCTTCGGCTGCTCTCGTGACAACCTTCGCCAACTGCATGCTCAACGCTACTTCGTGCACAATCTCCAAACTAGCAGTGCGAACGGACCCGAGCCGCTTACGTAAAGTTGAATGTATGGAAAAGGCAGGCACGACCGGGGCGGGGATGGGTACGAGCATTCAACGCATTCGCTGGCGTATCGAAGGTATCGTCCAGGGGGTCGGATTCCGCCCTTTTGTCGCCACCATCGCCCGGCGCGCGGGTCTCGTCGGCTTCTGTGGCAACGATGAGCAGGGCGTATTCATCGAGGTAGAAGGAACGTCGGACGCCCTCGCTGCCTTCCGCAGCCAGCTTTTCACCGAACTGCCGGCGCTTGCCCGCATCATCAATCACTCCGCCGAGCACATCGCGACACTGGGCCATGAGCGCGAGTTCACCATCGTGCCCTCTCGCCACAGCTACTCCGGCCGCGCACTGCTTCCGCCCGACACTGCACTGTGCCCGGACTGCCGCCGTGAGTTTTTCGACCCTACCAACCCGCGCTACCTCTACCCTTTCATCTCCTGCACCAACTGCGGACCGCGCCTGTCCATCATCACTGAACTGCCCTACGACCGCCCGCGCACCACTATGGCGGCCTTTCCGATGTGCACCCCGTGCGAGCGCGAGTACACCGACCCCACCGACCGCCGCTATCACGCTCAGCCAATCAGCTGCTTCGACTGTGGCCCGCGTCTGAGCTGGCACGATGCAGGCGGCACCATCACCGCCACCTCCCGCGAGGAGGTTCTCGCGCTCTTTCGTCGCGCACACGCACTGCTTGACGACGGCGCCCTGCTCGCCGTCAAAGGTATTGGTGGTTTTCACCTGGTCTGCGATGCCACCAATGACGCTGCCTGCGAGAAACTACGGATGCGCAAACGTCGACCCGACAAACCGTTGGCGGTAATGGCCCCCGCTGTTGACACCGCTGCCCAACTGGTTGAGTTAACTGAGCAGGAGAAGCGTTTCCTCGACTCCCCTGAGGCACCGATTGTGATTGCACCGAAGCAGCGGTCGGGGCCGCTTTCCAATCTCATCGCACCGGACCTCGACAGCTTCGGGATTATGCTTCCGTACTCAGGCATTCACCTGTTGCTTTGCGATCGCCCACTCGTTGTCACTAGCGGCAACCTCAGTGGCGAGCCCGTGTGTACCGACAATGCCGACGTGCTGAAGAAGCTCGGTCACATCGCCGACGCTTTCATCCTCCACGACCGCGAAATCCACGTACCCGTTGAAGATTCGGTTTTCATCAGCACCGCCCCATCGCGCCGGTCCCGCGGCTTCGCTCCCGTCCCCGTTTCAATCACGCCCACCGATTCTCGTAGCCACACTGGCCCTGCCCCTGGCACTGGCCCTGGCCCTGGCCCTGGCCCTGGCACCAGCGTCCGGAGCACGTCCCAACCCACCATTTTCGCGACCGGCGGAGAGCTGAAGAACACTTTCGCTATCGCGCATGGGGACCTCGCTCACGTCTCCGCGCACATTGGCGACATGGGTTCGTGGGCCAGCCAGAAGGCCTACCAGAGAGCAGTTGACCAGCTCCTTTCCATGCGCGATGCGACCCCGGACCTTGTCGTCTGCGATCTTCATCCGGGCTACGCCACGACCGCCTTCGCCGAACGCTTCGCCGCCGAGCACGACATCGAACTCCTCGCAGTTCAGCACCACTTCGCACACGCGCTCTCCCTACTCGCGGAGCACCGTCTCCTCTCCCCCAATGCGGGTCATGCAGTTGTCGCCACTCTCGACGGGACCGGCTATGGCACCGATGGCACCATCTGGGGCGGCGAGATCCTCACGCTCAGTCGCAGTTCCACAACCTGGGAACGCACCTGGCACTGCCCCACTTTCCCGTTGGTCGGAGGCGATCGCGCCGTCACGCACCCGTGGCGGCTCGCCCTCGGTCTCGCGCACGAGTGGGAGCTTGACGACGACCACCTCCTGCGCAACCTCTCAAACGAGCGCGAAGTAACCCTGGTTGAAAGCCAGTTGGCGACGGGAGTTGGCACAGTGCAAACTTCATCTCTCGGCCGCATATTCGATGCCGCCGCAGCTCTGCTGCTTCCTCGCTGGCGCGGTGGCGGGGCCATCAGCTACGAGGCGCAAGCGGCCATGGAGTTGGAGGCAGCGGCGACTCGCTACGTGAGGTCACATGCGGAAGCGCTTGAAGCGGTCAGTTCAGAGACCAGACCAGTGCCCCTCCAGGAGGTTATCCGGGAGGCGGTAGCATCGCCCGACGCTGAGCAGGCCGCATTTGTGTTTCACTGTGGGGTCGCGGGTGTCGTCGGCAAGCGATTGGTGCAGGCTGCGGAGGAAGCCGGCACCGATGTTGTCGGCGTCAGCGGGGGTTGCGCGAATAATGCGCTGTTGATGGAGCTGCTGCGGCGCGAAGTTGCAGCTGAGGGCTTTACTCTGTTGCAGCATCAAATTGTGCCACCGGGCGATGGCGGCTTGAGTCTTGGTCAGGCGGTGGCCGGCCGCCTGCTGGCGGCAACGGGCATGGATGTCTAGCAGATGCGCGGCAGCGGGTCGCCGACCAACATGTCCACCATGCGGGTGCCACCGAATCCGGTGACCAGTACCACGGAAGCGGCGGGCTCGTCCTCGATGGAGCCGATATCACAAGCCTCGGAAGCCCCGGCTGCGTGGAGCGCACTGAGCGCTGCCTCGGATTGCCCGGCGGGGACAACGGCGACGAAGGTGCCTTCATTGGCGACGTAGAGCGGATCTATGCCGAGCATGTCACAGGCGCCACGGGTCATTTCACGGACCGCAATGGAATCGTCGTCAAGTACGACACCAAGACCGGTGCCACGGGCGAGCTCGTTGGCGACCGTGCCGAGGCCGCCACGAGTGGCATCGCGCATCCAGCGAGTGCCGGGGGCAGCTTCAAGTAGTGCCTCGACCAGGCCGTTGACGGCACGGGTATCGGACTCGATAGGCGCGGCCAGAGCCAAGTCGCCGCGGGCGAGCATGACGGCCATGCCGTGATCGGCGATTGGACCGGAGACGAGGATGCGGTCTCCGGCCTCGATGTTTGCGTAGACAGATCCTTTCGTAGCGGCACCGGCGTAGTCGCCGCGGACCACGCCCATCCCGGCCGTGGTGATGTAGACCTGGTCACCTGCGCCCTTCGGCACAACCTTGGTGTCGCCGGCGACGATGCTCACCCCTGCGGCATCGGCAGCGACGCGCATACTCGCCACAATGCGGCGCAGAGTCGCAATCTCCAGCCCCTCTTCCAGAATGAACGATGCGGTCAGCGCCAGGGGCCTGGCTCCAGCTACCGCCAGATCGTTAATCGTGCCGTTGACGGCCAAATCCCCGATGTCGCCGCCCGGGAACTCGATGGGATTGACCACATAGGAGTCGGTGGACATTGCCAACCGCGCCCCACCATGTGCAGAAGCTGCCGCAGCCTCGACGACGGCTTCGGCAGCGAACAGCCCGGAGTCGCCACCCTGCCCTAAAATTTCATTGCCATAGGCGTCGAAAAAGACCTGTTCAACCAGAGCTGCGGAGGCCTTTCCACCGGAGCCGTGTTGCAAGGTGACGTAATCGTCGAGAAGCCTGAACGGACGTGCCCGAACGCGACCAATATTGGTGTTTACCTTGGCTTCGTTGGTGTTCAGACGATTCTTCGGCTGCATGCTCACTATCCCTAACTTCACAGCTGGTGGCGGACAAAACTGCTTGCGTCACTCGTCCTTCGAAAACGAGGTTCGCTGCCTCTGATGGTAGTCTCGATAAGTATTGCAAACGAGGAGAAGCGTATGTGTCTTGGTGTCCCTGCCGTCATCACAGAAGTCCACGATGCTGCCCGTGCAACAGTGGAAATTGGTGGCGTCGCACGCATGATTTCCACCGATTTACTTGTTGACGAGAACCTCACCGCCGGTGACTGGGTTCTCGTACATGTCGGTTTCGCCATGAGCAAGATCGACGAGGAAGAAGCCAGACTTTCGCTCCAGCAAATCAAACAGCTAGGCGGCGACACTTACGAGGATGAGCTGGAATCCTTCTCATCGTCACAGATCAACTGAGGGGCTGGACGGCACCATGAAATACGTTGACGAATTCCGCGACCCCGCCGCTGCGAAGAAGCTGCTCGCACGCATTGAACGCGAGGCCACCAAGCTGGAAAAGCCCATCGCGCTGATGGAAGTCTGTGGCGGGCACACGCACACCATTTACCGTTACGGCTTGGAAAACCTCCTACCCGAAAACATCGAGCTGATCCACGGGCCCGGCTGCCCCGTCTGCGTCATCCCCATGGGCCGCGTCGACGATGCCATTTGGCTGGCACAGCAAGAAGACGTCATTTTCACGACCTTCGGCGACATGATGCGTGTTCCGGGGTCCGAAACGTCGCTGATGCAGGCACGTGCGCGCGGCGCCAATGTGCGCTTTGTCTACTCGCCTCTCGACGCGCTGAAGATCGCCACCGATAACCCCGATAAGCAGGTCGTTTTCTTCGCCGTCGGGTTTGAGACAACCGCCCCGTCGACTGCCGTGACCATTGAGGCCGCGCGCCGGCAGGGGGTGGAAAACTTCTCCGTATTTTCCAACCACGTACTCATCGAGCCGCCACTGCGCGCCATCGTCAACGGCGGCGAAACCAAGGTCGATGGTTTCATCGGCCCAGGTCACGTGGCTACAACCACCGGCACGGACGCCTTTGAGTTCCTGCCGCGCGAGTTTAATCTGCCAGTGGCGGTCACCGGTTTTGAGCCATTGGATGTGCTCCAGGCCGTCGTCATGCTGCTGGATCAATTCGTCAGCGGCGACGTTGCTGCCGGTAAGTCGCGGGTGGACAACCAGTACGCGCGCGTCGTTCGCTCCTCCGGCAACACCACCGCGCAGAAACTTATGGACCGCGTCTTTTCTCTCCGCGACACCTTCGAGTGGCGTGGTCTCGGCTGGATTGAAAACTCCGGCCTCGGCATCTCTGAGGAATACGCGGCATTCGACGCCGAGCGTCGTTTCCAGGTGCCGGGGCGCCGTATCCCAGACCCCGTGACCTGCGAATGCGGCTCTGTGCTCACCGGCCACATCAAGCCCTGGCAGTGCGCGGTCTTCGGCACCGCCTGCACCCCGGCGACCCCCATCGGCACCTGCATGGTCTCCCCCGAAGGCGCTTGTGCGGCGTACTACAACTTCGGCCGCATCGATCGGAAGGTCACCGAGAACCTGGCGAAATCCCGCCGCTAGTTACTCCGTAATTCCCGCACGCGCGAGCGCTGCCACGGCTTGCTTTACGACGGGCGCGTCAATCATCTCGCCATCGAGCTGAAAGGCGCCAGTGTGCGTACCTGCGTGATCGACAATCTTCCGGGCGCGGGCGAGCGTTGCTTCCGACGGCTTATATGCCTTGCGCACCGGCGGCACCATCGCCGGGTGGATGCAGGCCGTAGCCAGGAAACCACAGCCCACGGCATCGAGAGCCTCTAGGTACTGGCCGCGCTCATCGCGAAAGTCAGTATGAACGGCATCAATGGCGGCAATACCCGCTGCAGCTGCATGCACCTGAACGAGTGCACGAGCCAATCGCTGCGGATCGCGGTAGTGGCGGCGAGGGTTTTCATCCACACTCTGACGCGAGGACGCCCCACCGAGTTCGGCGGTCAGGTCTTCGGCACCCCAGAACAGACCCACAACGTCCGGGTGCGTGGCAATCTGCTGGATATTAATCATGGCCTGCGGGGTTTCAATCATCGCGATGATCTTCAACCCTTCGAGCTCTGCGGGAATGGAGTCTCGAATCTTGGGCACCATGACGATGTCGTAGTCACATGTACGGGCAAAGGCGACATCCTCCGCGAAGGTCGGAGTCCCAGGACCGGTAATCCGAAGAATAGTCACCTCCGGGTCGAGCGGATTGTTGATGATGTTCGCACGTGCCTGCTCGTGATTGTCAACGGCAGCGCCATCCTCCAGGTCAATAATGACCATGTCCGATCGTTCAGCAGCTTTCTGGAAACGTTCCGGACGGTCAGCCGGGGCGAAGAGTAGCGCCGGGCCAGAGGGAAGCCAAGGGAAGGTCTGTTCACCATCGAGGGAGCTAAAGCCTGTCATAGCTCCTAACCTAATTGAAAACTCGAATCACCTTCGCGCAGGCTCCCCCAGGAGACAACAAAACCCGCGTTGTGGGGTCCATAGAGTGGAAACCACCACGCGGGTTTGCTGAGTTTTTAACCTATGCGATTAGTCGCGGTACAGCAGCAGCGCGTCGCCCTGGCCGCCGCCACCACACAGGGACACACCAGCGCGACCCGAACCGCGACGGTTCAGCTCCATTGCAGCGGTCAGAGTCAGGCGGGCACCGGAGCAGCCAATCGGGTGGCCGAGGGCAATCGCGCCACCGTGGATGTTGGTCTTTTCCAGCGGGTAGTCCAGCTCACGCAGGGACTTGACGGCCACCGCACCAAATGCCTCGTTGATCTCGATGAAGTCAAGCTCCTGCGCGTCCCACTCAGCGCGACGCAGAGCCTCCTTCAAAGAGTCCGCCGGCTGAGCGTGCAGGGAGTTATCCGGACCTGCGGTCTGGCCGGCCTTGCCCACAACTGCGAGGTAGTCTAGGCCGTGCTTCTCTGCGTAGGCACGCGATGCCAGCACAACTGCTGCGGCACCGTCGGAAATCGGCGAGGAGTTACCGGCAGTGATGGTGCCGTTTTCCTTCAGGAAGACCGGACGCAGCTTAGCCAGGGTCTCCACAGTGGTCTCCGGGCGAATGCCCTGGTCGGTGTCAACAACTACCGGGTCACCCTTGCGCTGCGGAATCTCGATTGGAGCGATTTCCTGCGCGAAAATGCCGTCTTCCTGCGCCTTGGCTGCACGCTGGTGAGAAGCGGCCGCAACTTCGTCCTGCTGCTCGCGGCTAATGCCGAGGTCGCTGTTCGGACCGTCGGTAAGCGTACCCATGGACACACCATCGAAGGAGTCGACCAGACCGTCGCGCTCCAAGGTGTCCTCCAGCTTCAGCGCACCGAAGGACTTGCCCTGACGAACACCGCGTGCAACGTGCGGAGCGTGCGTCATGGACTCCTGACCACCTGCAACAACGACGTCTGCATCACCGAGACGAATCAAGCGAGCGGCGTGAATGACAGCGTTTAGACCCGAGAGACAGACCTTGTTAACAATCTCAGCGGTCGTATTCCATGGCAGACCTGCCTTAATGGCGACCTGTCGAGCCGGGTTCTGGCCAGCACCTGCGAGAATCACCTGGCCCAGAACGACGTGCTGAACCTCTTCCGGGGCAACGCCGGAACGCTGAACAGCGTGCTTGACAGCATGTGCGCCGAGTTCGACGGAAGTAAGCGGTGCCAGCTGACCGAGCAGCTTGCCCTGCGGGGTGCGAGCACCAGCGAGGATAACGACATCATTCGGGCTGGGAGCTGGAAGGTTACTCATGGATGGATTCTCCTAAGTCAAAACTGATGAGTGTGGACTGACCATGATTGCTGCGTATTTAATTCTCGAGGTCAACCACGTATGCGGCTTCGGTGTTGGCCTCGATATCTGCCAGCGTCACCCCAGGTGCCAGCCTGCGTAGCACCAGGTGATCATCAGCGACATCGAAGCTTCCCAGGTTGCTAATAATCCTTTTCACTACTTTTGCACCTGTGAGGGGCAGTTCGCAGGCTTTTACCAATTTTGGTTTGCCATCTTTGGAAACATGATCGGTCAAAACCACCACTCGAGGGGTACCGGCGACCAAGTCCATCGCACCGCCCATGCCCTTGACCATCTTTCCCGGAATCATCCAATTGGCCAGGTCACCGCACTGGCTCACCTCCATCGCACCCAACACGGCCATTTTCACGGCACCGCCGCGAATCATGCCGAAACTGGTGGCGGAGTCGAAGATTGCCGCGCCCGGCACCAATGTCACGGTCTGCTTCCCCGCATTGATGAGGTCAGCATCCTCTTCGCCTTCATATGGGAAGGCACCCATTCCCAGAATTCCGTTTTCACTCTGCAGCAGAACGCGCACGCCTTCGGGAATATGGTTTGCCACCAGTGTCGGAATGCCGATACCCAGATTCACATAGTCGCCATCGCGCAGCTCTTCAGCGGCCTGCTGTGCCATCTCGTCACGGCTCCAGCCCTTGTCCATAATTGTCTTCGCAGGTGCCATTTAAATCTCCTCCCCTGCTGCCGCGTCACCGGCATCGTGGCTGGAATCGGTATTGCGTGGCCGAGTTGTGCGCTTTTCAATGAGCTTCTCGCGACCGTCACCGCGGACGATGTGCTGGATATGCACACCCGGAGTCATCACCAGATCTGGGTCGATCTCACCGCGGCCAAGCAAGTGCTCCACCTCTGCAACGGTCACCTTGCCGGATGCTGCGCACAGCGGGTTGAAGTTCTGCGCGGTCCGGCGATATACAAGGTTGCCGTCAATATCGCCGTGGTAGGCGTGCACCAGGCCGATGTCGGCAACGATGCCACGCTCCTGCACGTAGGTCTGTCCGTCGAAGTCGGCGTGGGGCTTGCCCTCTGCAACGAGCGTACCGACGCCGGTTGCGGTGTAGAACGCGGGAATACCTGCGCCACCTGCGCGAAGACGCTCTGCCAGAGTGCCCTGTGGGGTGAACTCCACCTCGATTTCTCCTTCGAGGTACTGGCGAGCAAACTCCTTGTTCTCGCCGACGTAGGAGGCCACTACCTTTGCCACCTGCTTGTTCTCCAGCAGAATGCCGAGCCCAGTACCGTCAATGCCCATGTTGTTGGACACGATGGTGAGGTCTTTTGCCCCGGAGTCGCGCACGCCCTCGATGAGGGTATATGGCACACCGCAAAGGCCGAAACCGCCGACTGCCAGGGTCATTCCATCAGTGACGAGGCCTGCGACAAGCTCGCGACCGGTCTGATCAGTTGTTTTTGACATTGTTCTACACCCAGCCCAGGATTCGCGGAGCCATCTCACGCATCTCAACCTTGCGAACCTTGCCCGACGCGGTCATCGGAAACTCCTCGACGACGTGGACGTAGCGCGGAATCTTGTGACGCGACAGCTTGCCGTGGGCAAAGGCCGCCACGTCCTCAGCGGTGAGGTCTTCCACATCGTCGTGCAGAATTACCCATGCCATAATTTCTTCGCCATACTTGTCATCCGGCACGCCGATGACCTGTGCATCGACAACAGCCGGGTGAGTGAACAGGAACTCTTCAATCTCGCGCGGGTAGATGTTCTCACCACCGCGGATGAGCATGTCCTTGATACGTCCGGTGATGGACAGGTAGCCCTCGTCGTCAAGCACACCCAAGTCGCCGGTGTGCATCCAGCCGTCGGCGTCGATGGCCTCGGCAGTCTTTTCCGGGTGCTCCCAGTACTCCTTCATCACGGAGTATCCACGGACGACGACCTCGCCCTGTTCACCTCGTGGTAGGGTCTCGCCGGTTTCTTCACAGATGATGCGGGCTTCCAGGTGCGGCATGATCTGCCCGACGGTGTTGACGCGCTTTTCCAGCGGGGAATCCGCGCGGGTCTGGAAGGACACCGGCGAAGTCTCGGTCATGCCGTAACAGATGGCAATCTCACGCATATTGAGCTTGTCCATCACATCACGCATGGTCTTCGACGGGCACGAGGTACCTGCCATCACACCTGTGCGCAGCAGCGACAGGTCGTAAGGGGAGCCGTATTCCTCCTGGTCGTGGGCTTCTTCAAGCTCATTGATGAACATCGTCGGCACGCCGTAGAGGCTAGTGGCCTTAGCCGAGTGCACAGCCTTGAGAGTTTCGCGCGCCTTAAACGACGGCGCTGGAATGACAATGGCGGCACCGTGGGTGAAGGCCGCAAACGTGCCGATCACCATGCCGAAGGTGTGGAAGAACGGCACCGGCACACAGATGCGGTCGGCCTCGGTGTAGCCCAACAGCTCGCCGATGAAGTATCCATTGTTCAGCAGATTGCGGTGCGTCAGCGTAGCGCCCTTGGGAAAGCCTGTCGTGCCCGAGGTGAACTGGATGTTGATCGGATCGTCCGGCTTCAGCTGGGAGGTGTACTCGCTCAGGTCGTCGATTTCGCTGTGCATGTGCTCGTACCACTCGGAGGAGCCGAAGTAGATGACCTTGTCCAGGCGCACACCGCGCTGCTTGGAGGCCTCGATCAGCATGGTTCGGTAATCGGAGTCCTTGTAGCGGCGGGCGGCAAACACCATACGCACACCTGCCTTTTCCAATACGTAGTTCAGCTCGTGCTGGCGGTAAGCCGGGTTGATGTTGACCAGCACCAGGCCGATGTGGTGGCAGGCGTACTGCACCACGGTCCACTCCCAGCGGTTGGTGGACCAAATGCCGATACGATCTCCTGGACGGTAGCCCTCACGGATGAAAGCGCTGGCCAGACGCAGAACTCGGTTGTAGAAACGCTCAAAGGTAAAGGAGACATCCGCGTAGACGTCAACGACGGCGTCGCGGGACGGGAATTTCTCCACAATCGCACGCAGGTTCTCACCGAGAGTCTCATCGCGAAGTGGAGCGGCTCCTTGCTCGACACCGGCGCCGAACACGTGGCTCATCTTGTTGCCATCGGCATCGACAACATCCTTGCCGTATGGTGCCGGCACAGTGGTGAAGCCCTCCGGCAGCTTCGAAGGATCAGCAGTGCGCTGTTCTGCGTGGTTCTTCAATGTCGCGGTCATGGGGAGATCTCCTTGGTTTAAGTGACTCCGCATAGTGCGGAGTGTGAGAGGGAATTGTGTTGTTTAGGGGGATAAATCAGTGGTCGTTACCGGGCGTGGGACTAACCGGTTACAGCGGCTCGCCGAGCAATGGCTTCTGCCTGGCGGAAGAGCGGCGCATCCACCATCTGGCCGTCAAAGCTGAATGCACCGGTGTTCTTTTCCGCTTCCGCCAAGAGCCGACGCGCCCAGCCAATCTCCTCGTCGCTGGGACGGTAAGCCTGGCGGATTGTCGGGACCTGACCTGGGTGGATACAGACGGTGGCGGCGAACCCCAACGCAGCGGCATCGGCTGCCTCCGCAGCTAGCCCATCCGCGTCGGAGATATTGACGTAGATGGAATCCAGACTGGCCTTACCGTGCGCCGCTGCCGCCAGGTGAACATGGCTGCGGGTATGCACCGCCACACTGCGGTAGCTACCCGCATGGATACGGCCCGGCGCGAGTGCAGCCTCTGCTTCGCTAAAGCGTGATGACGTTCCCGCCAAGCCCGCCACCAGATCCTCTGCGCCCCAGAACAGCGCAACGACGCCATCGGCCTGCGCCAGCTCTTCGGCGCGCATGACCCCAAGCGGAGTTTCGATAAGGGCAATGACCTGGGTCTTCTCCCCCAGTGCCGCCACCAAATCATCCGCTTGCTTCGCCGAGGAGGCCTTGGGCAGCATCACCTGGCGGAAAGCGGTGCCACGCAGCATGTCAATATCCGCTGCGTAGTCCTCAACCTCCGGTGGATTGACACGCACAATAGTGCGGGCCGGATCGAGGTCACAGGAGACGATAGCCTCGCGGGCAGCCTCACGGTTTTCTGCGCGACAGCCGTCCTCCAAGTCCAGAATCACCATGTCGGCACGGTCAGCAGCTTTAGCGAACCGTTCCGGCCGGTCGGCTGGCGCAAACAGAATTGCAGGGCCCAGCGGCTGCCAGGAGTTATGCGTAGACATGAGCCACTCACTTCCCCGCTGAAGCTGCGTTCTCGGAGCCGTCGTCAAGCGAAATCGGTGCGCATTGGACGAGCGTGGAACGGACTGCGCGGCAGACGACGGTGCCGTCCTGGTTGCGTCCGATGTGCTCAAGCTCGACAATGCCCTGGTTGGGGCGGGACTGGGACAGACGCTTGTTACGGCAGACGGTCTCTGCGTACAGGGTGTCGCCGTGGAACATCGGTGCGGGAAACGCCACTTCGGTAAAGCCGAGGTTGGCGACGATGGTGCCGAGCGTGAGCTGCCCGACAGACAGCCCGACAACCGTCGACAGCGTCCACATCGAATTGACCAGGCGCTCGCCTCCGAATCCCGGCTGCTGGCTCGACCAGTGCGCATCCAGATGCAGTGGCTGGGTGTTCATGGTCAGCGTCGTGAAGAGGACGTCATCGGTTTCAGTGACGGTTCGCCCCGGACGGTGCAGGTAACGCGCGCCAACCTCGTACTCTTCGAACCACAGTCCGCGCTGGACGACGTCGTGGGTGACTTCGGTTGCGTTGTTGTCAGCCATTTTTACAGCCCCAATCCGCGCGCGATCAGCATGAGCTGCACTTCTGTGGTGCCCTCGCCGATCTCCAGGATCTTGGAGTCGCGGTAGTGGCGTGCCACGCGGTACTCGTTCATGAACCCGTAGCCGCCGAAAATCTGCGTCGCGTCGCGCGCGTTGTCCATCGCAGCCTCCGAGGCAATCATCTTGGCGATGTACGCTTCACGACGGAACTCTGCGCCCGCGGCCATCTTTGCGGCTGCGTCGTACCACGCCATACGTGCGGCATGCGCACGCGCTTCCATTCGTGCGATCTTGAAGGAAACGGCCTGGTACTCACCAATCGCACGGCCCATGGAGTGGCGCTCCTTGGCGTGGCGGACCGACTCATCAACACAACCCTGCGCAGCACCGGTGGCAAGCGCTGCGATTGCGACACGCCCCTCGGCCAAGATGGACAGGAAGTTAGCGAAGCCGCGACCACGGGTGCCCAGCAGGTTCTCCTGCGGGACGCGAACATCGGTGAAGGTCAGTGGGTGGGTGTCGGAGGCATTCCAACCGACCTTGTCGTAAGCCGGTTCCGCGACAAAGCCCTCCGTGCCACTCGGCACGATGATGGTAGAAATCTCCTTCTTGCCATCTTCCTTCTGGCCGGTGACTGCGGTGACAGTAACCAGCGAAGTAATATCCGTGCCGGAGTTGGTGATGAACTGCTTGGCGCCGTTGATGACGAAATCATCGCCGTCTTCACGGGCTGTGGTGCGGGTGGCGCCGGCGTCGGAACCTGCATCCGGCTCGGTGAGACCAAAGCCAGCGAGCTTCTTACCAGCAGTCAGCTCGGGCAGGTAGGTCTCCTTCTGCTTGTCATTGCCGAAGTGGAAGATTGGCATGGCGCCCAAACCAACGCCGGCTTCCAGGGTGATAGCGACCGACTGATCGACTTTAGCCAGCTCCTCCAGGGCGATACCGAAGGACAGGTAGTCACCGCCCATGCCACCGACTTCCTCAGGGAATGGCAGACCGAACAGGCCCATTTCGCCCATCTGCGAGACAACCTCGTACGGGAAAGTGTGGTTGCGGTCGTGCTCGGCGGAAACCGGGTCGACAACTTCGTTGGCAAATTCGCGAACTACTTTCTGCAGCTCCACGTATTCGTCGTCGAGGATGGCGGTTGCAATCTTGGTGCTTTCGGACATGATGGGTGCTCCTTAAAAGATTTTGTAGGTGTGGGACTTGATTGGCGTTAGACCTGGTTGGGGCGTTTCGTGTGGGTTTTTATTCCTCGGCTTCGGCCACCGTGATGACCGCCAGCTGCTGGTCACCGGTGACTTGATCGCCCGGCGCGACGGTGAAGCTGACCTCACCCGCAATTTCGGCGGTGAGAGTGTGCTCCATCTTCATGGCCTCCATGACCAACAGAGCATCACCAACTTCGACGCGGGTTCCCTCCTCCACCGCCAACGCGATAATCGCGCCGGGCATCGGAGCTTGGATGACTCCCGAGCCTCCGGCATCGGCTTCGGCTCCGGTGGTGACTACCTCGGTGCGAGGCAGCACCCAGGTGCCGTGAGCACCGGTGACGACGTATTCTTCATGGTTCGCTGCCCCCGCATTGTCGATGGTCTCGACCAGGAAGTGCTGTGCGACACCGTCGCGGACGATGCGCAGGTGTTCCCCGTCGCGGTAGACCGAAACCTTGTAGTTTCGCGGTTCTGGAACGTCGATCTCTTCGTTCTCCGCCTCGGCGGACAGGCCCGCGACCACATCACCGACGATGACGTCGGCGCTCGACGGCGTGCCCACAATCGAGATCAGACGCGAGTCCTCCCCCGTTCCGAAGCGGATGCGCTGCGCGGCAGGGGTACTGGCGCGCCAGCCGTCCGGGGTCAGCCACGGCGAGTCGGTGGCCTCTTCAAAGCGAGAAGTCAGCCAGTCCATCGCAGCGGCGAGGTAGACATCGTCCGGTGTTTCGGAGGTGGCGAAGCCTTCCGCCACACGGTCGAGCAGACCGGTATCAAGATCGCCGGCGCGAACCTCGGGGACGTTCAGCAGGTAGCGACAAAAATCGATATTGACTCCGACACCTGCGACAACGGTGTCTCCGAGCGCCCGGTCCAGCCGCTCGAGCGCCTGCTCACGGTTTTCCCCATGGGAGATAATCTTCATCAACATCGGGTCATAGAGGGATGAGACCTCGGAACCGTCGACAATGCCGGAATCCACCCGGATTCCCGTCCCGCTCGGCTCGACGACACGTGTGACCGTGCCACCGGTGGGCAGGAATCCCGCTGCCGGGTCTTCGGCATACACGCGAGCTTCAATCGAGTGACCGGTGAGAGTTACATCTTCCTGAGCAACCGGCAGTGGTCGTCCCGAGGCAATGTCAACCTGCAGTGCCACCAGATCCAGGCCGGTGACCTGCTCAGTTACCGGGTGTTCAACCTGCAGACGCGTATTCATCTCCATGAAGAAGAACGACGACGGGTCCTTCGCCGGCACAATAAACTCCACCGTGCCCACGCCGACGTAGCCAACCGAGCGGGCCGCGTCACAGGCCGCTTCACCGATTGCGCTGCGCGTTTCCTCATCCAGCAGGGGGCTCGGCGCTTCCTCGATGACCTTCTGATGGCGTCGTTGCAGCGAGCACTCACGCTCGCCCAGGTGGATCACATTGCCGTGTTTGTCTGCGAGGATCTGTACCTCGATATGCCGCGGGGTGTCGACGAAGTGCTCGATGAACAGGGAGTCATCGCCGAAGGCACCCGCCGCTTCACGACGAGCCGTTGCGAGCGCTGCCGGCAGGTCAGCAGCGTTTTCCACGCGGTGCATACCCTTACCGCCACCGCCTGCCGATGGCTTAATCAGGACTGGAAAGCCAATCGATGGGGCTGCCTCAATGAGGTCCTCGTCGCTAAGCCCGGGGCGAGACAGACCCGGCACGGTGGGAACATCGCGGGCTTCGACGGCAGCGCGGGCGGAGATTTTGTCACCCATGGTGTTGATGGCACTGGCCGGTGGGCCGATGAATTCAATACCTGCTTCCTCACAGGCGGTCGCGAAGTCTGCGTTTTCAGACAGAAAGCCGTAACCGGGGTGGATTCCGTCTGCGTCGCAGCGGCGAGCGGCATCGATAATCTTGTCGATAACCAGGTAGGACTCACGTGCCGGAGATGGGCCAATGTGGATGGCCATATCCGCCATGCGGACGTGAGGGGCGTCGGCATCGGCATCCGAGTAGACCGCGACGGAGCGAATTCCGTTGTCACGAAGGGTTCGAATAATGCGGCAGGCAATCTCCCCGCGGTTTGCGACCAATACGGTACTCAGGCTGCCGCCAGCTGCGTGGGGCTGCGTGTTGTGCGCTGTCATGTGCCCTGTGTTTCCTTTCCAGAAAATGCGGTGTCGAGAGTTTTTAGCTGGTTACTACATGCGGAAGACGCCGAAGCCCTGTTCATCCAGGGGCGCGCCACTTGCCACATCGAGGGCCATGCCAAGAATTCGGCGGGTATCTGCGGGATCGATGACACCGTCATCCCACAGGCGAGCCGATGAGTAATAGCAGTGCGACTGGCGCTCAAACTGCTCGCGGATCGGAGTTTCAAACTCCTCCTGCTCTTCCTGCGACCAGCTCTCACCTGAGCGTTCAATCTGGTTGCGACGAACCGTCGAAAGCGTCATCGCCGCCTGTGGACCGCCCATGACGGAAATGCGAGCATTCGGCCACATCCAGAGGAAGCGCGGCGAATATGCGCGACCGCACATGGAGTAGTTGCCGGCGCCGAAGGCACCACCGATGACTACGGTGAACTTGGGCACGCGGGTGGTAGCCACGGCGTTGACCATCTTGGCGCCGTGCTTTGCAATACCGCCGGCCTCGTATTCGCGACCAACCATGAAGCCCGTGGTGTTCTGCAGGAATACCAGTGGGATGCCGCGCTGGTCACACAACTCGATGAAGTGCGCGCCCTTCTGCGCAGATTCCGCGAAGAGAATGCCGTTGTTGGCGATAATGCCGACGCGGTGACCGTGGATGCGGGCGAAAGCAGTGACCAAGGTCGTACCGAATTCGGCCTTGAACTCCTGGTACTGACCGCCATCCACGATGATTTCGATGACCTCGTGGACGTCGTAAGGCACTTTGGCATCGACGGGGACGACATCGTAAAGATCGGTCTGGTTGCGAGTCGGCGAGACGGTGGATTCTGTGTCCCACGGAACTTCCGGGTCCTTGGGGAGCATTGCGACGATATCGCGGACACGACGCAGTGCGTCGGCATCGTTAACCGCGAGGTGGTCAGTAACGCCGGAGGTCTTGGAGTGCAGTTCGCCGCCACCGAGTTCCTCTGGTGTGACATCTTCACCAGTTGCAGCCTTAACCAGTGGCGGGCCTGCCAGGAAGATGGTGCCCTGGTTTTTCACAATGACCGCTTCATCGCTCATCGCCGGCACATAGGCGCCACCGGCGGTACAGGATCCCATCACGGCGGCAATCTGCGGAATCCCGCGAGCGGAAAGGTTGGCCTGGTTGTAGAAAATGCGACCGAAATGATCGCGATCAGGGAAAACTTCATCCTGGTTGAGAAGCATGGCCCCGCCGGAGTCGACCAAGTAAATGCACGGCAGGTGGTTAAGGCCGGCAATCTCCTGTGCGCGCAGGTGCTTCTTGACAGTCAACGGGTAGTACGTACCGCCGGAAACGGTTGCGTCATTGGCGACAACCAGGCAGCGACGACCTTCGATGATGCCAATGCCGGCGATGACGCCAGCAGCCGGAACCTTGCCGCCATACATTTCGTGAGCCGCTAGAGGTGCGACCTCAAGGAAAGGGCTGCCGGGGTCAAGCAGTTGGTTGATGCGCTGACGTGGCAGCAGCTTACCTCGGGAAATATGGCGAGCACGGGCACGTTCGGAACCACCGCGTGCTGTTGTGCTGAGCAGCTCTTTGAGCTCTGCAACGAGTTCTTCGTGGCGCTGTCGGTTGGTCAATGCTGAGGCGTGAGTCATGGGCGAAATACTTTCCGTTAATGACTATTAACTTTCTTGACAGAAAGATTAATGTGACCCCAGTCACCTCACAACAAATTTTGTTTCCTAGACCACGCTTCCACCCCCGAGAGCCTTTCAGACGGCTTGAAGTACGCACACCTCCCCGAGGTCACGACATATTTCCAGCAGAGATGTAAGTTTCTCCTAGAAATCTGTTTCGGGGGTAAATTCACTCGGATAAGACCGCCCGCGCCGCACAATAAAACCGCCTGACCCCCACACTGCTGAGCACAGTGAGGCCAGACGGCAGAAGAATGAATGCGGATTATTGGTTGTTAATGCCCAGCGCAGCGAGGGCCATCTCAAAGGCATTTTCCCTTGTCGCCTCGGGGCCCGCCCATTTGAGCACGTGCCTGGAAGAATTAATCAACCCAGCGGTGAGCTGGACTTTAAGCTGCGCCTCATCGGAGGTCAGTTCGGGCTGCAGTTCACGCAGAGCATCCACCCATAAGACCATGTAAAGACGCTGCAAGGAACGCACTTTTGCGCTCTGCTCTGGCGCCAGATTTCCCCCTTCGCGCTCTTGGACGCGAATGCGATCCGGCTCCGTGACGGCAAAATGCACGTGATGCGAAAGGAGTGCCCGAAGAGTCTCCTCTGGACCCCAATCATTGCTCTTTGCTCGATCGAGAACTGCTCGCGCACCATCGACAAGCCGGATAGAAATATCGATGAGGATCTGCGCCAACAACTCTTCCTTGCCGCTGAAGTAGCGGTAAAGAGCTGGGCCAGAAATGCCGACGGCGGAGCCAACATCCTCCAACCGAGTCTGATGAAACCCCCGGTCGGCCAGGATCGCAGCAGCAGCGGAGAGAATCTCTGCTTCTCGACGCCGTCGCGCTTCGGTTCTACGTGACATAAGCCCTTATGTTAAACGCATTGGAGCCATTTCGTCTGCATAATTCTCACCAGCGCCCGCCCTCAGCGAGTGTTCACATAGACCACGGCTCGACAACAGACACGCATCCTCGGCTCTATCTCCGCTCACTTCCGATTAGAGAAAAACCGCCGAGGTGACAGTTAGCACCTCGGCGGTTAGCCCTTAACCCAATAAGGAATTAGTGGAAGAAGTGGCGAGTACCAGTCATGTACATAGTGACGCCAGCTTCCTTGGCAGCAGCGATGACCTCTTCGTCACGGATAGAGCCACCTGGCTGGACAACTGCCTTCACACCGGCATCAATCAGGACCTGCAGGCCGTCTGCGAACGGGAAGAAGGCATCGGATGCAGCGTAGGCCCCCTGGGTACGGTTTTCTCCGTCGGCAAGCGTATTTGCGCGCTCAACGGCGAGCTTTGCGGAGTCCACACGGTTGACCTGGCCCATGCCGACGCCGACGGTGGCGTTGTTCTTGGACAGCAGAATGGCGTTGGACTTCACAGCGCGGACGGAGCGCCATGCGAATTCGAGCTCAGCCAGCTCTTCGACATTCAATGCCTCGCCGGTGGCCAGCTCCCAGTTCTCCGGCTTATCGCCCTCTGCCTGGTAAGTATCCGGCTCCTGGGTGAGCAGGCCGCCCGAGATGAACTTGTTCTCTGCGGTCGGTGCTTCGTACTCGGCGACAAGAATGCGCAGGTTCTTCTTGGCCTTCAGTACCTCAACGGCACCGTCTTCGTAGGACGGAGCGACGATGACCTCGGTGAAGATGTCCTTGACCTGCTCGGCCATCTCAACGGAGACCTCGCGGTTGACGGCGATGACACCACCGAATGCGGACATCGGGTCACATGCGTGAGCTGCGCGGTGAGCTGCGGCGATGGACTCATCCGAAACTGCGATACCGCACGGGTTAGCGTGCTTGATGATTGCCACACACGGACGCTCATGATCCCAGGCGGCACGCCATGCGGCGTCGGCATCCTGGTAGTTGTTGTACGACATCTCCTTGCCGTTCAGCTGTTTGGCGTTAGCCAGCCCCTTGGTACCAATGCGGGTCAGAGTTGCCGACTGATGAGAGTTCTCGCCGTAGCGGAGCGGAGTCGGGGCGGCCCCCTCAGCGCCACCGAGCTGCTCAACAAACCAGTTGGACACAGCTGCGTCGTAATCGGCGGTGTGCAGGAATGCGTCACGAGCGAACTCACGGCGCTGCTCCAGGGTGAAGCCGCCTTCCTTCACGGCGGTAGCGACATCGCCGTAGCGAGCCGGGTCGACCACGATAGCGACCGACGGGTGGTTCTTCGCCGCAGCGCGAACCATCGACGGGCCTCCGATGTCGATCTGCTCCACGCACTCGTCGTAGGAAGCGCCCGAGGCAACGGTCTCACGGAACGGGTACAGGTTAACGACAACGAGCTGGAAAGCCTCCACGCCGAGCTCCTTCAGCTGAGCCAGGTGGTCTTCCTTGCGAGTATCAGCCAGAATGCCGGCGTGAACACGCGGGTGCAGCGTCTTCACACGGCCCTCGAGGCACTCCGGGAAACCAGTGAGATCCTCAACCGGGGTCACAGGCACGCCAGCTGCAGCAATCTTGCCAGCCGTGGAACCGGTGGAAACGATTTCCACGCCAGCCTCGTGCAGGTCGCGAGCCAGCTCCTCGAGCCCAGTCTTGTCGTAGACGCTAATCAGAGCGCGCTTGATCGGTTTACGCTGCGTGTTGTCGTTGGTCATTTCAGATAAGCCTTTCGTCCGTCACGCTCAATTCCGTGATCGGCAATCGAGTGCAATACATCAACCAGGAGTCGGCGTTCGACAACCTTGATTCGTTCGTGCAGGGTCTCCACCGTGTCGTCGTCCTCGACGGCCACTGGCTGTTGCGCCAGAATCGGCCCGGTGTCCACTCCATTATCAACGATATGCACGGTCGTGCCGGTGACCTTCACCCCGTAGTCAAGTGCATCCGGTACCGCACGCGCCCCTGGGAAGGACGGCAGCAGCGCTGGGTGCGTATTAATGATGCGATTGCTGTAGGCCTCCACAAATGATGGCCCCAGAATGCGCATGAAACCCGCCGAGACAACGATATCCGGCGAAAAACTGTTCACGGCCTCTAAAACACGAATATCCCAACCTTCTCGGTCCTTCTTTGCCTCAGCATCGAAAGGCACCCGAAAAGTTGGGATATTGAGGTTTTGAGCCCTCTCCAGCGCCGGACAATCCTTGTCCGAACCAACCGCGACAATCTGAACCTTTTCAGCGTCCAGCAGTTCCAGCATCGACTGCAAAAGGGAGCCCAGGCCAGAGGCCAGGACTACGATGCGGAGCTGCTTGCTGGAGGAATTATTGTGCGAAATTTCTGCGACGGGCTGTGCTTCAGTCACGGCGTTTAGCTTACCCAGCCCGGCAGAGACCCCAAATTCCGCTCCCCCTAAGTTGGCTTAGCTCTTTTGGCTTGACGACGGTTCCCCGTCGCCGCCTTCCTCCGAGTCTTCGGTGTCCTCATCGGATTCGTCCTCGTCGGTCGCATCTACTTCGCCCGATGCTTCTCCGCCTGCGGCGCTTTCTGAATCCTCTTCAGAGTCGTCCGATTCCTCAGCGTCTTCTGAAGTGTCTTCAGACTCAGCACCGGACTCTGATTCCTCCTCTGTGTCGGACTCGGCTTCGTCTTCGGAGGTCGCTTCATCTTCGGAGGTCGCTACGACTTCCCCGTCGACAATCTCCTCCGACTCCTCCGAACCGCTCCCGTCATTGTCGGACTTATCGGCGTCGCCGGCATCCTCAGCCTCAGCATGACCGTTTCCATCTCCCGCAGGCTTCGGCGGGAACTTCTCGGCGGCCACTTCCGAGACTCCCTTGTCCCTACCAAGTGACGGCACACCGGTCATCGCAACAACCACGATGGCCCCCGGAACAACCAGCCACATCGAGCCGAGCAGTCCAGTCAGCCACCAGGAGGCACCGGCCCACCCAAAGATGCCAACCTCACCGCCGAGCAGCCAAGCCAGCCCCATGAGGAAGATGATCGACCACACGGCAGCGAGAACGACGACCAGGTAGGGCTGCTTCGGTGCAGATTTCTTCAGGAATGCCACGACGCGCCAAGCCGCAACGGCTGGCGGTAGCACAATCAGCACTCCGAAAGCCCAGTGCACCAGCGACTGAGGCATGGCAGCCAAAATCGGCAGCGGTGGCAGCTGAGCCGGGTGCACTGCGAACAGCCCAGCCTCCGCTGGCCCAAACGTCGATTTTCCGCCCACCAGCACACCGACAGCACCGAAGGCCACATTTGGCAGGTACAGCAGCGAGAGGCCGCTGACCGCAACACTTTCACCGACGGTATCCGTGATTGCAAATGTCTCTGCCAGCAACTCTCGATGCCAAATCAGCGAAACGAGTGTCACCACAACACCGGCCAGCCACAGCCATGCCACGTAGCTGCCCGCCAGACGGGCCGACCCGAGCAACCACTCCGGCAGCTTCCGGCGCAGCAGTAGTGCACGCAGCAACCGCTGCCCCATTCCCAGCACCAAGGCCACGAGATTTACAAGCAGCGCGGCTGCAATCGCAAGGCCGAAACTAGGGGTCTGAACGCGGGGAAACACCTTCGACGCGTCGTAAAGCATGAGCCACGCGATGATGGTGAGAACAATGGGCGTGCCCAGATACGCGCCGACCAACGCGCGGACATCCTTGATGCTGATGCGGTCAGCGACTTCGCGGCGTACACGCCAGGCGATGAACAACACCATCAGCACCGCGGGCAGTGCTGGTGTGAGCCCCAGCGTCGTGCCGTTAAAACGGAACGGCGCGAGGTTAAAGATCATCCACATCGACGCGATACTCGCTGGAAGCGGAGACATTCCAGCGCCACTGACGATGACGCCAATCAGAGCTACCGAGATGATGAACAGCAATACGACGCCGTAAGAACCGGCAACAGACAGCCCAAACCGGCGTGTACGAGGCGAGTTAATGAAACGACGGAACCCCGAGGGACGCCCCTTGCGTGACGACGTTCCGGAGCCCCCCGCTTTCATCTTCGTCGTGGCGGCTCGATTGCTGTCGGCACCGACGCTGCGCGCACCGCCAGTCTGACCGGCCTGCGTATTCTGCCATGCGCGGGTGTTGCGTTCGCTGTGCTCGCTGCGGACGCCGCGGGAGCTGCCGCTGCTACCACCGGCACCGGTGCGGCTTCGCCGATTTCGATCGCTACCGGAGGAACCTCTCCGCGAATCCGCGCCTTTCACAGTGGCATCGTCCTTCCTGCGTCTCATCGTTGGCGGCTGACTCCCTACCTATATGGATAAGGTGGCGCGCACGTGTGCGTCACAGCCATGGCCATATAGTGCCATATATACAACGCCTGTTTGCTCAGGCATTGCAGAGTCTCGTTTGAAAGTGTGGATTCTCAGGACGGACGCTATCCGTCGAGTCCGATACCCCTTTTGCCATCCCCCCCCAAAGTGGCTTCACCTTTGGTTTCCATTTGTCAACGCCGACGGGTTACCTTTTGTCACCCCCGCAGACACACCCCTAGTTCGCGCGGAGACTCCTTGCCAATTTCCCTGCACACCCCTCGATTAAGGGGCATCCGGCATAAACCCCCCTGGAAACAGGCCGGTTGCGCTTCGACGAACCCGCGGTAGAAGACAACAGCACTATGGCCACAGCACGGCTCTATTGAACTGAAACTGACGAATCAATGAACAAGTTCTCTAAAAAGAAGTTGCTTGCCCTATATCGAACCGTTATTATCACAGGGGTTAAATAACAGTTGGGTTACAAAGAGTTTCGTTGGCAGGGAGATTGAAGTGACGTTTTTCAATGCTCGTCGCGGAGGCGGAAAGCACCGCAAGGTAGAGGTTTCCGCGACTTCTCGTGCAGCACTGGTCGCACTATCCGCATCGACAATCGCGTCCTCCAACGCGGTCGCCCACGCAGCTGAGACCGAGAATAAGGCTCCAGAAAACTCAGCCTCTACTCAGACTCGCGCTGCTCAGCCGAAGAACAATGCTCCGATGGTGCTGGCGTCCAGCTCCTTCAGCCCGAGCACTAACCTCAGCGACCACCTCGCTACTGCCTTGCAGTACAACCAAGAGCGCGTTGCCCGCGATGAGGCTGCCCGCGCTCCGAAGCTCTCCATCCCGACCGTGGGGCTGCTGACCTCACCGTTCGGTCCACGCTGGGGCACTTTCCACTACGGTGTCGACCTGGCTAACGTCACCAACACCCCAATCATGTCCGTCATGGACGGCACTGTTATCGATGCCGGCCCGGCTCAGGGCTACGGCCAGTGGATTCGCGTTCGCCATGACGACGGCTCTGTTTCCGTCTACGGCCACATCGAGTCCATCTACGTTGCTGTTGGCGAAGCTGTCCGAGCTGGTCAGGTCATTGCCGGTATGGGCAACCGCGGCTTCTCCACCGGTACGCACCTCCACTTCGAGATCCACCCGGATGGCACCACCCCGGTCGACCCGGTGACCTGGTTCATCCAGCGTGGTCTGAACCTGAACTAATCAGGTATCGGCACAGGTACGAGCAGGCCTGGTCGCTCTGCGAAGGCCCTACCTGTGCACCGCCCCCTGTTTGACCGCGGCGGCAAGCCTCCCCTGATTAATTTTTTAGAAACCCGCATCGCCGCCGGTACTGGGGCTTTACTCTTGACACATGGCAGAGACTCAAACATTCCGCATGTGGAAGAAGTTGGCTGCGACTCCAGTCGTCGGCAAGCGTCTATTTTCCTTAACCGCCGCATTGACGGCGCCATATTTTCGCACGATCTGCCCCAAGCTAGAGACGATGCAGCCTGGACTGGCGGTAGCGCGCATGCCCGCTTGGTGGGGCGTGCGTAATCACATTAAGTCCGTGCATGCGATTGCTGCGTGTAACCTCGCTGAATTCGCGATGGGCATGCTCTGTGAGGCCAGCGTGCCAACAACGCATCGCTGGGTGCCAAAGGGCATGACGACGAACTACAAGCGCATCTCCGTCGGTGGGCTGACGGCTGTGGCCAAGGCTGAGTTGCCGGACTTCTCCACCATCACACCGGAAACTGGTGGGGTAGATTTTCCCGTCCACATCGTGCTGACCGACGCAGGCGGCACCGAAGTGCAAGATGCCACCATCAACTGCTGGGTGACGGCGAAGAAGCCTAAGTAGCCTCCAGGCGGTGATGGATCTTTACAGCTTCTCCATTGGCACACCGCCGATAAGCATCATGCGGACCTTACCTGCGGATCCAAAGTCAATCATCGCAGTTGCCCGGGGCGCGACCCCTTGGACTTCAAGCACAGTGCCTAAGCCGTACTTGTCGTGAACAACCTTGTCACCGGGCTCTAGGTGCAAGATCTGATTCTTCTTTCGGGATGACGCACCAGAGCTGGCGGACCCACCCGAGCCCGAGCCGAAGCCCGAACTGGAACCGAAGCCCGACGAGGCACCATGGCCACGACCGAACGCGCTGCCCGCGCCGTAGCCACCAGAGCCAAAACCACCAGAACCGGCGCCCCAGCTTCGAGCCGGAGCCTCGCGCAGCCAATCAATCAGGTCGCTTGGGACTTCCCCCAGGAAACGTGAGGGAGGATTATTCTGCGGCGAACCCCACGAGGACCGAGTCACAGCTCGCGTGAGATACAGCTGCTTGCGAGCACGGGTAATACCGACATAGGCCAGACGCCGCTCTTCGGCCAGCTCCTTCGGATCGCCCAGGGCGCGCAGGTGCGGGAACAGTCCGTCTTCCCAGCCGATGAGAAATACCACCGGAAACTCCAGGCCCTTGGCCGTATGTAGCGTCATCAACGTCACTACACCGGTGTCATCATCCGGAATCTGGTCCGCATCCGCCACCAGAGAAACTCGCTCGAGGAATGCCTGCAGACTTCCCGGCTCTGCTTCCCCATCGTTGTCGAAGTCGGCCGTGAAATCACGCGCGAGGTCGTTCGCGATCTCCGATTCCACCTCGGACTCGCCACTGGTATCAGCACCGCTTTCAGCATCAGCTGCAGCGCCAGAGCCTTCATTTACATCAGCGCTAATATCCACCGACGACATCATCCGCGCCTCTGCAGAGAACTCCCGCGCAACGCTGACGAGCTCATTGAGGTTATCCAGGCGCGTGGCATCTTGCGGATCATTGGAACGCTCGAGCTCCGACTTGTATCCACTGCGGTCAATAATCGCGTTGACCAAGTCACCGATATCGGCCAGTTCACCGGATGCCATATCCGCCGCCAGAGCATCAATCATCTCGACGAACGCCGCCATCGCGTTTCGACTCCGCGCCGCCACCGCCGGAACCTTGCCCTCAGCTACGGCACGTAGCGCCGTGCCAAACGAGCACCGCTCGTCTTCGGCATAGAGCGACACATGCGCCACCGCACGGTCACCGATTCCACGCCGCGGCGTATTGATAATGCGACGCAGCGAAACATCATCGTCGAAGTTCTCAATAACGCGCAGGTAGGCGACAATATCGCGTACTTCCTTACGCTCATAGAACCTGGTGCCACCAACCACCGTGTACGGCACGCCCATACGAATGAAGACATCCTCTAGAGCACGGGAGGAATTATTGGTGCGGTAGAAAACCGCCACATCCGAGTACGAGTACGGCCCGTAATCGACCAATTGCTCAATCTCGTTAGCGATAAACCGGGCCTCATCGTGCTCATTGTCCGCTACGTAGCCCTTGATCTTGCCGCCCTCACCGAGATCGGTCCACAGCTTCTTCTCCCGGCGATTCTCATTGCGCGCAATCAACGCATTGGCCGCCGACAGAATCGTCTGCGTCGAGCGATAGTTTTGCTCCAGCAGAATCGACGTGGCCTCCGGATAGTCCTTCTCAAACTCCTCAATATTGCGAATAGTCGCACCACGGAAGGCATAAATGGACTGGTCCGAATCGCCCACCACACACAGCTCACTCGGAGGCACATCTCCACCGGGCTTGCCGACGAGCGTCGAGACCAAAACATACTGCGCATGGTTGGTGTCCTGGTACTCGTCCACCAACACATGCCGGAAGCGGCGACGGTAATACTCTGCAACCTGCGGGTGACTGGTGAAGATCCGAACGACCTCACCGATTAGATCGTCAAAATCCACGGCATTAGCCGCCCGCAGCCTGGTCTGGTACTCCAGGTAAACCCGTGCAACGACGTCATCAAAAGGATTGCGCGTCGTCGAGGCATCCGCGATAGCCTTCTCCGGGTCAATCAACTCATTCTTGAGATTGGAGATACGCGACGAGAGCACGCGGCCGGTGAACTTCTTGGCATCCAGGTCCATGTCCTTAGCAATCATGGACAGCAAACGCCGGGAGTCGTCCGAATCATAAATAGAGAAATTGGAATTAAGCCCCGGTACTAGCGCATGCTGCATGCGCAGGATGCGCACACACATGGAGTGGAACGTGGACACCCACATGCGCTGCGCCTGGTCACCGACCAGACCGGCCACACGCTCGCGCATCTCGGCAGCGGCCTTATTGGTAAAGGTAATAGCCAAAATTTGGCTTGGCAGCACTCCACGCGCACCGATTAGGTATGCAATCCTGCGCGTCAGCACAGACGTCTTTCCCGAACCAGCTCCAGCCACAATCAACAGTGGTGAACCAATGTGCTCCACTGCTTGGCGCTGCTGCGGATTAAGCCCCTCTAGCAGCGACTCTGAATCAAAACTGGGCTCGAAGCCGCCGCCAAAACCGCCGCCAAAGCTGGCAGCGCCACTCGGCGCGCTATTGCTACCAGCGCCGGCGAAGTGGCCGAAACCACCGCGGCCAGGCGTAGCACCGCCCGACTCACCGTGGTTCGAACCAGCATGGCTATCGCCACTGCGGCCATCGTCAGCATTGAAGGACCCGAACAGCATTCCAGTTTCATTTCCCATGATGGCTACTACAGTAGCCGAGCCCCCGGATTGGACTGTTCGAATCCTTTGGCACAATAAGAACTATGAGCGAAAACCCTGCGGACACTCCCGCCGCACACACCGATAACACCGACGGCGCTGAGCACAGCCAGCAAGCTGCGGCAGTATCCCCTTTTGAAGTCCGCACCCCCACCGGCACCGATGACCCGTTGAGCTCCGCGGAGATCGAACAGTACCGCAAGGAAATCAACCGCCTTGACAGGCTGATTATCGATGCCATTCAACGCCGCACCGCAATCAGTAAGGCCGTCGGCAAAACCCGCCTGGGATCTGGCGGCACACGTCTCGTGCACGGCCGAGAGGTGCAGATCATCAACGAGTTCCGCGACGCACTTGGCCCAGAGGGCCCGGCGATCGCGTCGGCGCTGCTGCGCATGGGACGCGGTCGCCTGGGCTAACCCTCGCCAGCTACTCGCCCGTCTAGCCTTCCAGGGAAATCAGCTTTTCCTCTAGGAACTCATCGATACCGGTGAAGCCACCCTCGCGGCCAAGGCCGGACTGCTTGACACCACCGAACGGCGCCGACGGGTCCGACAGCGAGCCCTTATTGACCGCAACCATGCCAGACTCCAACGCCTCTGCCGCACTAAGCGCCTTGGTCAGGTTCTCACTGAACACATACGCAGCCAGACCAAAGATGGTGTCATTTGCCTGCTCAATCGCACGGTCATCGTCCGTGAAGGTTGTCACCGTAACCACCGGACCGAAAATCTCTTCGCGGACAATATCCGCATCCTCGGGCACATCTGTCAGAACTGTGGGCTCGAAGAAGTAGCCGTCGGAAAGCGCGCCGCCGAGATCTGGAATCTTGCCGCCGCACTCGACCTTCGCACCGCGCTTGATCGCATCGTCAACCAGATCACGAACCTTTTCCTGTTGATCGCGCAGCGCGAGTGGCCCAAGGTCCGTCGCAGGGTCGGTGCCCTCGCCCAACTTCAGTTCCGCAAAACGCTTGACGACGCCCTCGACGAACGCATCCTTCTTGGCTTCATGAACAATAAAGCGATTCGGGGCGATGCACACCTGGCCGCCATTGCGGAGCTTGGCGTCACTGACTGCCTGCACAGCCTTTTCGACATCGCCATCAGAGAGAATGACAAACGGAGCATTTCCGCCGAGTTCAAGGGAGACTTTCATCGAGGTCTCCGCGGCCTTCGCAGCGAGCATCTGGCCAACTTCGGTGGAACCGGTGAAGGTGAACTTGCGCAGGCGGTCATCGGAAAGCAGGGCCGAAACGTTTGCTGAGTGTCCTGTTGGCAGCACGGAGATCACGCCTGCGGGGACACCGGCCTCGATAAGCAGTTTGCCCAGGTAGAGCATGGTCAGCGGAGTTTTGGACGCGGGCTTAATAATGACCGGGCAGCCGGCGGCGAGTGCCGGGGCGATCTTGCGGGCCCCCATAGCCAGCGGGAAATTCCACGGCGTAATAGCCAAAACCGGGCCGACCGGCTGCTTAATCACCGCGACGCGCGAGGTTCCGCTCGGAGAAATCCGGTAATCGCCGGAGATACGCACGGCCTCCTCAGCGAACCAACGGAAAAACTCGCCACCGTAGCCGACCTCGGCCTTGGAATCCGGCAGCGCACGGCCCATCTCCAGGGACTGCAGCTGGGCCAACTTGTCTGCATCCCGACGGATGAGTTCAAATGCGCGGTAAAGAATCTCGCTGCGCTTGCGGGGCGGGGTTGCCTTCCACTCCTTCTGGGCGGCGACGGCGTCGTCAAGCGCCCGCTTCGCGTCCTCTTCAGTGGCAGAAGCGACCTTGACCAGCGGATTATCTGTGGCGGGATTAATTACGTCGAAGGTCTCGCCATTCGACGCAGGACGGAACTCACCGCCGAGGAGAAGACCCGTGGGGACGTCTTTGAGGATGTTGTCGTAATCGGGAGTGAAATCAGTCATATTTTCCAGGGTAGGTGCCTTTGCTGAAGCGGGCTAGGGGGCTCGTAGGTGGCGGATGGGGCGACGCATAAGCACAGCGGACTCGAGTTGCTGGCAGATTGTGGTCACGCCTGGTCGAATCCAGCCGCCCGGCGAGAGCGCCAAAACGCAACTAGTCTGGGGATGTATAAAGTGCATTTCGTCAAAAATTACCTGGGAGCAGGAATGACTGTAGATATCACTGGAACCGAGCAGTGGGCTCAGCTGGCTAAGCGCGTGGACAACGTCCGCGGCACCTCGCTGCGTGAGCTCTTCGCAACTGAAGAAGGCCGCGCTGCGAAGCTGACTTTCGATGCTGGCACTCTCCACGTTGACCTCTCCAAGAACTTGATGTGCCTCGACGGTTTTGCCGAGCTGGTTGAGCTCGCTCGTGCAGCTAGAATCGAAGAAGCACGCGAGAAGATGTTCCGCGGTGACAAGATCAACACCACTGAAAACCGCTCCGTGCTGCACACAGCGCTGCGCCTGCCAGCAGAGGAAAATCTGACCGTCGGCGACCAGGATGTCGCTGCCGACGTGCATGAGGTGCTCGGCCGCATGCGCGATTTCGCTCGCAACCTCCGCAGTGGAGACTGGCTGGGATACACGGGTCACACTATTAAGACTGTGGTCAACATCGGCATCGGTGGCTCCGACTTGGGCCCGGCAATGGTGACCAAGGCGCTGCGCACCTACGCCACTGCCGGCATTGATGCCCGCTTTGTCTCTAATGTTGACCCATCTGACCTGCAGGCGGTTCTGGATGAGGTCGATCCGGAGTCCACGCTGTTTATTGTCGCTTCCAAGACCTTCACCACGCAGGAGACGCTCTCCAACGCTCACGCAGCTCGCCGCTGGCTTATCCAGCAGCTGGGTAGCGAAGAAGCCGTCGCCAAGCACTTCGTTGCCGTTTCCACGAATGCCGAAAAGGTCGCCGAATTCGGCATCGACACTGAGAACATGTTTGGCTTCTGGGACTGGGTCGGCGGCCGCTACTCCGTCGACTCCGCCATCGGCCTGTCCATCATGGCCGTCGTTGGCCCGATGGACTTCATGCGCTTCCTGCAGGGCTTCCGAGCAATGGATGAGCACTTCCTCAACGCTCCGCTGGAGCAGAACGTGCCGGTACTGATGGGCATGCTGAATGTCTGGTACTCAAACTTCCTCGACGCCCAGTCGCATGCCGTACTGCCCTACTCCGAGGATCTCTCTCGCTTCCCGGCGTACCTTCAGCAGCTCACCATGGAATCGAACGGTAAGTCCGTGCGTACCGACGGCAAGAGGGTGGACTACAACACCGGAGAAATCTTCTGGGGTGAGCCGGGAACGAACGGCCAGCACGCTTTCTTCCAGCTTCTTCACCAGGGAACTCGCCTGGTTCCGGCTGACTTCATCGGCTTTGCCCGCCCACGCCAGGATCTGCCGACGGCATCTGGCGAAGGTTCCATGCACGACCTGCTGATGAGTAACTTCTTCGCACAGACCAAGGTGCTGGCCTTCGGTAAGACCGCAGAAGAAATTCGCGCAGAGGGCATTGCAGAGGAGCTCGTGGAGCACAAGGTCATGCCGGGTAACCGTCCGACTACGACCATCATGGCTGAGGAACTGACCCCGGACGCTGTCGGTGCGCTGATTGCACTTTACGAGCACATTACTTTTGTCGAGGGCATTGTCTGGGGCCTGAACTCCTTCGACCAGTGGGGCGTCGAGCTGGGCAAGCAGCAGGCTGGTGACCTGTTGCCTGCAGTTACCGGTGAAGTGGCGCCTGATTCTGGCGACGCTTCTACCGATGCGCTGCTGACGTGGTACCGCGACAAGCGCTAACGTCTTCTGGCCAATTGGCCTAGATAGCTAAGAGTCCGCCTTCGGCTTGAACTGATTCTCGCTGCGGGCGGACTTTTGTTATTTATATGACCATTCGGTTGCGGTGAGGATGGGGCGCGGCATCCCGTCGTAAAGCAGGGTCGGGAAAAAGCGAATAGTATCTAAGTCATGTCTGCCTACATTGAAGATGATGTTCTTGCCTATCGACTTGCCGTGGGCGCCAGTGAAATTCTCAAGGGTGTCCGCAACGTAGGCCTGCTGCGTGGCCGCATTCTGGGAGATGCCGGCGACGCACTGGCACAGGAGTGGATTGCCCGCGTACTGGAGCAGCACCGTCCGGACGACGGACTGCTGTCGGAGGAAGCCGCGGATAACCGTGAGCGCCTGGACTCAAAGCGGGTGTGGATTATTGACCCACTCGATGGCACGCGTGAGTTCGCTTCGGGCCGCCAGGACTGGGCAGTTCATGTCGCTCTGGTAGAGGACGGTCAGCCGACCCACGCTGCTGTTGGTCTGCCGGATCACGGCCAGGTTTTCCACACGGGTGAGGCCAAGGCTGTCCAGGGGCCGCGTGCGGGCAAGATTGTCGTATCGCGTACTCGCCCACCGGCTGTGGCAAAGTACGTCGCTGACAAGCTGGGCATGGAGCTGGTAGAGATGGGCTCCGCTGGTGCGAAGGCAATGCACGTACTGCTCGGTGACTACGACGCCTACATCCACGACGGTGGTCAGTACGAGTGGGATTCGGCAGCGCCGGTTGGTGTCGCTAAGTCCGCCGGTTTGCATGTCAGCCGCCTAGACGGCTCCGCGCCGACCTACAATAATGTCGATACTTTCCTGCCGGATATGCTGTTCTGCCGACCGGACCTGTCGGAGGAGATTCTGGCAGCGGTGAAGGAATTCAAGAATCAAGAGCAGAAGTAGGTAAGCTAGGGCGGCTATGACCGACTCCACTGACATCACAACACAGGCTCATCAGGGCATTCAGACTCCGTACGAGGATTTGCTGCGCGAAATTCTCGCTGACGGAGCAGCTAAATCAGACCGCACTGGCACGGGCACTCGCTCAGTGTTCGGCCGCCAGCTGCGCTTTGATCTGAGCGAGGGCTTCCCACTGATCACCACTAAGAAGGTGCACCTGAAGTCCATCGTGTACGAGCTGTTGTGGTTCCTCCGCGGCGATTCGAACGTCCGGTGGCTCCAGGATCATGGGGTGACTATTTGGGATGAGTGGGCAGACGACAACGGCGACCTCGGCCCGGTCTATGGCGTGCAGTGGCGCTCCTGGCCCACTCCAGATGGGCACCACATCGACCAGATTGCACAGGCGCTGGAGACACTGAAGTCCAACCCGGATAGCCGCCGCAACATCGTCAGCGCCTGGAATGTTTCCGAGATTTCCAATATGGCGCTGCCGCCGTGCCATCTGCTGTTCCAGTTCTACGTCGCAGATGGCAAGCTCAGCTGCCAGCTCTACCAGCGCAGCGCGGACATGTTCCTAGGCGTGCCGTTTAACATCGCTTCCTATGCACTGTTGACGCACATGATGGCGCAGCAGGCGGGCTTGGATGTTGGTGAGTTCATCTGGACCGGTGGCGATTGCCACATCTACGACAACCACATTGAACAGTGCGAACTGCAGGTCTCCCGTGAGCCACGCCCCTACCCCACGCTGAAGCTTCAGAAGGCCGACAGCATTTTCGACTACACTTACGAGGACATTGAGGTCATCGGCTACGACCCGCATCCTCTGATTCGCGGTCAGGTGGCTGTCTAAGTCAGCGAAAGGTGAGTGTCGACATGAACGAGTCCACCGCTTCCACCAGCGCAAGGCCCCCATTTGTAGGGATGATTTGGGCGCAGTCTCGAGCCGGCATTATCGGCGACGGTGCGACTATGCCCTGGCATCTGCCTGAAGATCTTCAGCATTTCAAAACAACAACGATGGGCGCACCGGTCATCATGGGGCGTCGCACATGGGACTCGCTGAATCCCAAGTTCCGACCACTCCCCGGTCGTCGAAACATCGTCCTTTCACGCTCCGTGTCCGATTTCCCCGGCGCCGAGTCCGCAACCAGCCTCGAAGCCGCGCTCGCAGCCGTCGCCGACGCGCCCGCGGCTTGGATTCTCGGAGGTGGGCGTGTCTATCGCGATGCACTTTCGCTTGCCGACGAATGCGTGGTCACCGACATTGATACTGATGTCAACGTCCCAGTACCGGTCATGGCTCCCGACCTCTACGACTGGGTTCGCGTCGAGGATGGCCCGTGGCAGACGTCAACGACCGGCCTACGCTACCGCTTCTGCACGTGGCGGCGTCTAGAGGATTAGCGCTTGGAAGCCTGTCTCGCAAGGCTCTGAGGCGGGACTACTGCCCGGCGAACGTATTGCGCAATGGAATATCGGCCTTGGTCCGCGCGTTGACCTAAGTATGACTGATGTGAAGACTCCACAGACCACCGAACACGTGACCATTTACGCTGCAGCCTGGTGTCCTTTCTGCCAGAACCTTATTGCTGGCCTGAAGGAAAACGGCACTCCGTTTGAGGCCTGGGATGTCGAAAAGCACGACGACCTTTCGAAGTGGGTTGAGTCCGTCAATGATGGCAACCGCGTTGTTCCGACCGTGCTGTACTCCGATGGCGTGCACGCCACGAATCCGTCGGTTGAGGAAGTCACCGCTAAGTACGCTGAACTCTCCAGCAAGTAATTAAAAAGCTAAGTAATTAAAAAGCCGAGCCCCACTTCCGGGGTTCGGCTTTTTATGTATGAATACGACCGGTCATGCTGCCAGTCGCGATACCAGCATTAGTCCAGATCGTCGTGTGCCATCAGCTGACGAGCAGCCTCAGTAATCGAGCCAGACAGTGACGGGTAGACAGAGAAGGAGCTTGCCAGGTCATCGACGGTGAGCTGGTTGGAAACACATACCGCAATTGGCAGAATCAGCTCCGAGGCGGTGGGAGCGACCACCACACCACCGATAATCATGCCGGAGTTCTTACGGCAGAACAGCTTGACAAAACCGTGGCGCAGCGAGCGCATCTTCGCACGCGGGTTACCTGCCAGTGGGAAAACCTCAACGCGAGCGGAGACCTCACCGGACTCAATCTGAGCCTGGGAAACACCGACAGTCGCAATCTCCGGGCGGGTGAACACTGCCGATGAAACAGTGCGCAGGCGAATCGGAGATACGCCTTCACCGAGGGCGTGGTACATCGCAATACGGCCCTGCATAGCTGCAACGGAAGCCAGCGGGAACAAGTCAGTGCAGTCACCGGCAGCGTAGATACCCGGCACGTTGGTACGGGAAACACGGTCAACGTGAATATGGCCAGACGGAGTCAGTTTTACGCCGCTGGCTTCCAGCCCCATATCCGCGGTGTTCGGAATCGAACCGACGGTCATCAACGCGTGGGAACCGAAGACCTCACGGCCGTCGGAAGTGACGACGCGAACGCCGCCGTCCTCCGTGCGTTCGACAAGATCACAGCGGGCGTTCTTAACAACGTCCACACCGCGCTCCAGTAGGACTTCCTCTAGGGCATCTGCAGCGTCGGCATCCTCGTGCGGCAGGATGCGATCACGCGACGCGACCATGGTGACCTTCACGCCCAGCTCGGTGAACGAGGATACGAACTCAGCGCCAGTCACACCGGAACCGACCACAATGAGGTGCTCCGGCAGCTCCTCCAGTTCGTAGACCTGACGCCAGGTCAGAATACGGTCACCATCAGGAATCGCACCCGGCAGAATGCGCGGGGACGCACCGGTGCTGACCAGCACCAGGTCGGCTTCAAGAGTGACCTCGCCGCCCTCGAGCAAGTCGACGGTGACGTAGTGAGTTACACGGCCCGGGTCGTGGTCATCGAGACGACCGCGGCCCTGCAGCATCTTGATGCCCTCACGCTCCATCTGCGCGCGAACATCGTCGGACTGCTGCTGTGCCAGGCGCTTAACGCGCTCGTTGACCGCAGTGAAGTCGATTTTGCGCTGGGAAAAGTCCGGACGCAGACCCATCTCGTCCGCACGGCGCATATCGGTACGAACGCCCGTCGCCGCGATGAAGGCCTTAGAGGGAACGCAATCCCACAGGACGGAAGAACCGCCCATCCCGGCATCCTCAACCACAGTGACTTCAGCACCGTACTTGGCGCCAACCAGCGCTGCTTCGTAGCCGGCTGGGCCGCCGCCAATGATTACGATCCTCTGTGCCACAAATCCTCCAAATTTGCCGTGGATATCACAATGTAATTACCGCGGGAGGCATTTTCCCCGCTTTGCCCCCATAGTCTAACGGACAGTCATGGTTGACTGCGCGCCGTCCTCGTAGCGAGCAACAATGCCAGCGAAGAGTTTCACACCAACGCCCAGGCAACGCTCGTCCACGATTAGGTCATCTCGGTGCAAATCGTGCTTGTCTCCGCGACCGGACCAGCAGCCCAAACGGGCCATCGCACCCGGGACGTGCTCGAGATACCAACCGAAATCCTCGCCGCCGGACGACTGTGGGGCCTGAATGACAGCATTCTCGTCCACTCGTCGCACTGCTTCCGCAATCAGGGCGGTGCAGTATTCGTCGTTAAGCACAGGCGGCACGCCACGCTCGTAATTGATGGTGCACTCGGCGCCGGTCGGAGCGAGGACTTGTTCAATGAGTTCGCGGACCAGTGGATCGATGTCGCGCCAGGTCTTGATGTCCGCGGTGCGCAGGGTGCCGCTGACGCTGCCTTCCGACGGAATCGCGTTGTGCGCATACCCGGAGTGAACGGAGCCGAACGTGAGCACGGTGCCGGTGCGCGGGTCGACGCGTCGCGAGAGCAAGCCGGGCAAATCGACAATCAATTTGCCCAGTGCATAGACAACATCGGCTGTCATCTGCGGACGGGAGGTATGCCCGCCCGGGCCATGCACCTGAATCTCCAGCGTGTCGGCCGCAGAGGTGATGGCACCTGTTCGAACGCCGACGTGACCGACGCGCAGCTTCGGCTCACAGTGGACGGCAAAAATACGCTCAACGCCATTAAGCGCACCGGCAGCGATAACCTCGGGTGCACCGCCAACCATGACTTCCTCAGCAGGTTGGAAAATGAAACGCAGCGGCGTCGGCAATGTGTGCTTCTCGTGGTACTCAGCCATAGCCAGAGCCGTCGCGAGCGTAATCGTGGTGTGAAAATCATGCCCGCAGGCGTGCATGACGCCATCGTTGGTGCTGGCAAACTCCAGCCCCGTGGTTTCTGTAATTGGAAGCGCGTCTATATCACCGCGGAAAGCGAGACGCCCCGGGAGTTCACCTCCGGCTTCGCTACCGGCGAGTTCATCTTCACCGATGTCGACCATCAGGCCGGTGTTGGGAAACGGCACTGGTTTCAGCCCTGCAGCACGCAGCTTCTCCTCCACAAAAGCCGTGGTGGCGTGCTCCATGTGAGATAGCTCTGGGTGCGCATGAAGATGCCGCCGCCACTCGAGAATCTCGTTCGCGTGCTCGGCCCACCAGTGCTTAATAAACTCCTCAATCACAACTCTCCAGTGTAAGCGCTCCACCGACAGACCGTAACAAGAGGCCTACCGACGACTGCGCCAGCGACAGCAGTGGCCGGCAAGCGCTTGAATGTCGGCGCCAGACGTACGCATGACCAGGAGTCACTTCTTTAACTTTGACCTCTTCAATTATCAGATGTTTCACATTTTGAGGAAGTCTGCGATGATAATAGGCATGTCCGGCAATGGCACACCTAAGTCTCTCAGCATCCCCATCATCATCGTGGCCACCGCACTCGTGGTCGTCATCGGCATCGCCATCGGCCTGTCGCTGAACAATAGTGATGAGCCCCAGCGTCCGGAGGTCCCCTCCTCCTCGCAGCCGACGTCGCCCAGTTCGACACCGCCGTCCTCGACGAGTTCGACTTCTACGAGCAAGACGACCACCACGACCACAACTACGTCGAAGTCCTCCGAGACGTCGTCAAGCACGCCGAGCACTTCGACATCGTCCTCGTCGTCGACGCCGAGCACCACGTCTTCGCCATCCACGACGACGAGCTCAGAGCCGACATCAGCTCCGGAGGGGCAGGACTTCGGCACTGGCCGCTCCGACCTAGACGGCCTGGGCTTCGTGGGCAGCTCCGCACGCTGCGACAACGGTGACCGCGCCTTTGCTGTTATCGCCGCTGAACAGGGAATTAAGGCTGCTGCTTGTGAGACGCGCTCCGGCGAGAAGTACTACCGCTCGGATACACCACAGGGTTCCGGATCGATGGACATCATCGTCGATGAGGGCGACCGCGTTGTTGCACAAAACGGCTCGTACAAGTACCAGATGTCCCCCGACGGAGTTCTTGTGACCAAGGACAACGAGGTCGTCAAGAAGTACGCGGCAGAAGCCTGGGGAACTGCCTAAGAGATCAATTTAAAGATCAATGTTGCGGGGACCGTAGAGGCGGTCGCCCGCATCTCCCAGACCCGGCACGATGTAGGCATCCTCGTTGAGATCCGGGTCCACCACAGTGGTGACAAGACGCACCGGGAAACCGGATTCCTTCAAGGCGTCGACACCCTGCTGTGCAGAAATGATGCACACGGCCGTGATGTTGTCCGCTCCGCGATCCACCAACAGCTTCAGGGCATGCAGCAGTGAACCGCCGGTTGCCAGCATTGGGTCGACCAGGAAGACAGTGCGACCGGACAGATCCTCCGGCAGCGCCTCGAGGTACGGCACCGGCTCATGGGTTTCCTCATTACGAGCCAAGCCAATAAAGCCCACCTGCGCATCCGGAATCATCGACAGCGACGGATCAATCATGCCAAGACCCGCACGAATGACGGGAACAATAATCGGCGGATCCTGCAGACGGTAACCCGGCGCGGTAGTGATTGGGGTCTGAACATCGAAGTTATCGACGGGCAGCTCCCGGCTTGCCTCGTAAATCAGCATTGCGCCCAGATCGGCGAGTGCCGCACGGAAGCCCGCGTTATCAGTGCGCGCGTCGCGCAGAATGGTCAAACGTGACTGTGCCAAGGGATGGTTGACAACGGTAATCTCCATGCCTTCCAAAATACATTGCTTTGCTTTTGCCGCTCTGGTGCCGGCAAAAGCAAATTTCTGAAAACGCGTTCCCCAAAAAATATGGAACCGAATCGGCCTTTTTCGCGCCTAACAATACGAGGGCTATTTACTGCGCCCTATTTGCGCAAGCCCGCCTACTACCAAACCACTTGCCACTCAGTCGCCGTCCGAACCCCGCTAGCCGTTCTGCCACGGCACTGAGTGTTGAACCACACGCGAATTTCCTAGAGAGGCCGTCAACATTGTCCCGTCCATCACCACACAGTTCCCACAGCCAATCTTTTCTCTCTCCGACCACTAGCGGGAATGACTCAGTCTTTACGCTGGTGCCAGAGCTTATTTCTGCCGATGCCACGCGCCTTGACGCGTTGTCGCAGCAGGTCAGCGGCGCTGACTTGGGCATCAGCGCACTGCTCTCGCTTGGCGACGTCCCGTTTGCCGGCCCCTTCTGCCACGCTGCAGCCACTGCTCTACAGCGCCAACATGAGCATGTGGCTGAGCTGAATGAGTACGGCACCAGCGCTGCTCGTGCACTGAACGCTCTTGTCTCTGCGGTGTCCACTGCTGAAGATGCCGGTGCTCATGCGCTGCAGTCGATCTCGCCGAAAATGGGAACCGTTGCAGCTCGCGGGATTGGTGATGCGTGATGCTTCCCACCAATCTACTTACGGAGGTCCCCAGCGCGATTGCACAACAGTTAAGTCCTGCCATCGCACCCGCACTGGCAGGACTTGCTGGGGCCGCAATCCCCGCCGCGAGTACTGCCTGGCGCTCAGTGGCAGATTCCGTTGACCGCAACTGGGGCGATGGTGCTGGTTCCGGAGCAGGGGCCGCGGGAACAAGCCTCAAACGGGCTGCAAATGCGGCAGCCGACTTGGAAACTCGCGCCGGAACCATTGACAGTGACATTGCCAAGGGCCTGGCCGCAGTAATGTCAGCGGCCACTGATTTGGCCCGAATCGCCATGGATTTTGTCAGTTCTGCCATGGGCTCGTTGACTGCGACTGCTGCGGGGCCCGCTGGTCTCGCCGCGACCGGTGCCAGCCTAGCCTCAGCGGCCAGTTCCGCGATTTCACAGGCAATTGCACGGCTCATGAAACTCGAGCAAGAACTACGACCTCTGGTGCAGTCGCTGATACAGCAAGCAAGTACAGCGGTGGACACCCCTACCCCACCTCACCCGGCACAGTTGGAGGCCCCAGGTACCACTCAAGCCGCCCTCGCTTCTACGTCTACGAACACCCCAGGATCGGCTAGCGCTACCGACGCTGCAGATGGTTCGGAGGCGTCGTCCGATTCGGGCAGCGCGCCGGTACCTGCGGATGCTGGAGCTGGCGCGCCCACACCAGAGGCCCAAGCTGCGGTGAAGGCTGCACTCAGTGCCGTCGGAACGCCCTATGGTTGGGGCGGAAATACTCCGGGGCAGGCGCTCGATTGCTCAGGCTTGACGCACTGGGCCTACGGGCAAGCTGGTGTTGATATTCCCCGCACGGCAGAAGCACAGGCCGTCGGCAGACAGGTGAGCCAGGATGAACTGCTGCCTGGCGATCTTGCAGTGTGGGACGGCCATGTCGCCATGGTTATCGGTGACGGAAAGATGGTCGAAGCGGGCGATCCGGTGCAGGTAAACCCCGTGCGTACGACCAACATCGGCATGCCGTTTAAGGGGTTCTACCGTCCAACCGGATAGTGCGGTGGGTATCTGCGTCGTAAAACTTCTAAGATAGGAATACGCAAACTTGCCACCCGTGGGGGCGCTGCAGGTATGACAATTTTTGAGTTTTAATAATCACCGACAAGCAGAAGGGCTGCGACGAAAACTATGGCCAGGAAAGGCATCGTTCCTATCGAACTCGAGCTGACCTCGGGCACCTTTTACACGTTGTGGGCTCCAAGCTGGCGTGAGGGTGGCTCCGAGTGGCAGGCTCTGCTCGGCCGCGGTGATGACATCTATTTGTTCTCATCGGCGGCAAAGCTCCTGGCTTTCCTACAGTCGGATGCTCCTCACGACTTCACGCAGCACCCCAGCTGGCGCAACTTCAACCAGCAGCTACCGGGAGCTGCCATCGCGGCGCCACGCCACCGCTATGACCTGATTGGGCTGCCAGAGATTCTGGCCGGCCGGGCCGACTACGACCATGTTTCGCGCGCAGATCGCATTCTTGCCATCACTCGCTCGATTGGTGCAATCGCGGATCTCACTCCGATCAACCAGATGTTCGCCTCTCACTCTGTCCTGGCTGCCACACAAAATGGTGCTGATCACTTCCAGGGCAGTGGCGCCGCTCAGTGGTCGGCTATCGGCAATGTCATCTTGACCAACTGGGACAATTGCATTGACGCTATCGACGCCATCGGCGCAAATACTCCGAGCATCGATGAAGAGTCTGAAACCGCTGCTGCAGCCGCATTAAAGGAAGCGGAGGCCGCGGAGCGTGAGCGTCGTGAAGCAGCGGAGAAGAAGCGCGAAGAGGAAAAGAAGTCCGCAGAGGAGACCGCCGGCGATCCGTACGACCAGACGGTGTGGGCCAACGCTGGCATCGACCCGATCAAGATCTCCATCGCTGGCCGAACGCTCTACACCTTGCGTTGTTACATGGGGCGTCGCCCGCTATTCCTGGGCAGCGCCGGTGAGATTCACACGTTCTCACAGCCCCGCACGATGGTGCGTTGGCTGCTGGAGCACAAGCATCACGACATGTCGGCGCTGACGACGTGGGATGAAATCATCACCGCGGCCAACGCAGGTGAGCTAGAGGCCGTGGTGCACGAGGACAATGAGTACTCGTTTACCGGCCTGGCCGAGGACATTGAAAAGGGCCCGAACGCCGTGGACACCGCCCAGCTCGCCCGCGCGTACGAGCTACTCGCAGACGCCGCTGACTGGGCTGGAGATGATGCCGTGAACGAAGTACTGGCGGGCAACCAGCAGCTGCAGTGGCTGCTGAACTTCCTGCTGGACACCGGAGAAATGTCCGAGCCAGTTCCGCCTTACGACGATGAGGCCGAGGGCTGGAGGCAGCTGGAGAAGGACTTGGCCGCTCGGTTCACGACCAAGATCTAGCTCCTCCCAGCAAAGCTGGCCGGCGCTGGCTAGTCCAGCGTCAGGTTCAGCTCATCTTCGGCACCGAAACCCGCACCGTTGACATCAGTTTCGATGTCCTCGTCGCTGTTGTCGATAAGCTGCAGGTAAGCGGGGTAAATAATGGTGTCCATGATGTGCTCGCGGGTCGGCAGATCCACGAATGCATTGTTTAGCGCATTCGAGGTCAGTTCGAACAGCTCGCTGTAGCCGTAACCGAAGTTCTCCACCAACTCCATGCACTCCCGGGTCATGGAAGTCGCGCCAATCAGACGGTTATCCGTGTTGACCGTGCAGGCGAAACTCATATCGTCGAGAAGCGAGAACGGGTGATCCGCAACGCTGTCACAAACACCAGTCTGAACGTTGGAGGTCGGGCAGATTTCCAGCGGAATCTGGCGGTCACGAATAGCGGAGGCAACCTCCTGGCATTCGATGCCCTCGAGGGAAGCACCGAAGTCCTCGTAGATGCGTACGCCGTGACCCAGGCGGCGAGCACCTTGCACGACAGCATCCTGCAACGAATCGACACCGGCGTCTTCACCTGCGTGAATGGTGACCGGAATGAGGTTTTCCCGCAGCATGGTGAATGCTTCGGCATGGTTAGCCGGTGGGAAGCCGTTTTCCGGTCCAGCGATGTCAAAACCGACAACGTACCCGTCGGAGTTCTTCCCGTAGTTGTCGATGACCAGCTGTGCGACTTCCTTGGAATTGTCATTCTGGCGCATCGCACAGACCAGCAGACGTGCGGTGATGTGCTTTCCCTCAGCGGCGGCATGGGCTTCACCCTGCGCCAGGCCTTCGACCAGTGCGTCGATGACAGCCTGCATATCCAGGCCCTTTTCCAAATGGTTTTCCGGAGCCAGGCGCAGCTCAGCGTAGACGACGTTGTCGGCGGCCAGATCCTCGACGGCCTCACGCGCAACGCGCGTCAGCGACTCAGCGGTCTGCATGACGGCGCAGGTGTGCGCGAAGGCGGTCAGGTAGCTCGGCAACGAGCCAGAGTTGCCGGTGTCAATGAACCACTTCTCCAGTTCATCCACGTCGGTGGTGGGCAACTGATCGGTGTAACCGCAGTCCGCGGCCAGGTCGATAACGGTCTGCGGGCGCAGGCCGCCATCGAGGTGATCGTGAAGCAGTACCTTGGGCAGGCTGGCGACAACCTTGCGCATCTCATCGAGATTCGATGCCGAAGACTGTGTGTCCAGAGACTGAGCATCACTGTGCAAAGAATTAGTCATAATGGCCAGACTATCGGTACTGTGCCCTCCGCTTCTACTTCACTGCCGGTGAATCGTAATTCTGCTTTGTACAAAGGCTTCCGCTCCCCCGTTTTCCCCCATCCACACACGACGAATACGTCATTTCGGGTGACGTTTTACTACCCTTATTTCATCATGTTTCCCTCTCGCCGCTTCTCATCTGCCGTTACGCTGCTAGCTACCAGCGCTCTGCTTCTGCCGAGCACCGCCCCCGCAGCCATGGCGCAGAGCACCTCGCTTACCGACGACGCCCCGATTGTCGGTCCCGCACCTGATATCCGTGACACGGAGGGCTGCCCCTACAAGACCCTTCCACCAGCACCAGTGGATTCCTCTGAGGTTCCGGCTCCCGGCGAAACATCTCCCGCTCCACTTCCGGTTCCTCAAAAGCCGGCTGGAGGTAGCAAGATGTCCGCCTGCGGCATTGTCAGCGGTGAGGGGTTTGACGTTCCGAAGGACCTCTCCGCCTCTGCATGGACGGTGTTCGATTTGAAATCCGGAGATGTCCTTGCGGCGAAGGACCCTCACGGCCGCTACCGTCCGGCATCAATTATTAAGGTGCTGCTGGCGATGGAGGCAATCGAGAATTTGAAGCTCGACACCCCAGTCAAGGCGACCTTCGAGGACGCGAACATGGAGGGCTCTCGTGTCGGCATCGTCGAGGACGTGAACTACTCGGTAGAAACGCTCCTGACTGGTCTGTTGCTTAACTCCGGCAACGACACCGGCCACGCCTTGGCCCGCGAACTTGGTGGCATGGATAAGACCACAGAGAAGGTCAATGCCCTGGCAAAGAAGTTGGGGGCGACGGATACGCGAGTGGTCAACCCGACTGGTCTCGATGCTCCGGGGCAGATGACGTCGGCATACGACATGTCACTGTTCTTCCAGCACGCATTCAACAATGAGACCTATCGCAAGCTCTCGGCCACCCGCCTGGCCACCATCCCCGGAGACAAGGCTCTCGAGGTCGATGACTTCGAAATCGCCAACGACAATCAGCTGATTGCCCAGGACTACCCCGGCGCCCTTGGAGGCAAGACCGGTTTTACCGACGATGCCCGTCACACCTTCGCTGGGGTGGCTGAGCGCGATGGCCGTCGTCTCGGCGTCATCGTTCTCGACGTCACGGTTGAGGATTCGCCGCGCCCCTGGGAGCAGGCGGCATCGCTTCTCGACGCCGGCTTCGCGGCCCCGCAGGACAGCTCTGTCGGTGTCCTCGAAGCGGAAGCGACTGAGGACAAGTTGGTAGAAAAATTGCCCGATATCCTGGACAGCGAGTCAACAGGAACCGGGCTAAAAATTACTGTCAGCGCTGCCATCGTAGGTGTCATCGCATTGATTGCGATGGTCACCTACCGCTTCGGCAGACGCGATCGCGACTAATTATTTCGAACCGAGCAGGCGGTTCAATCCGGACGGGTTGGCCGCTTCCGCACGGACGTTAATGACAGCAGGAGCAGGTGCATCCAGCTCCTCGTCGGCAAGCGCTTCTTCGGTCGTCGCGGTCCAGGCGGTGGCGTACATAGTGATGCGCCAGATGAGGTAGAAGACGACCATCAAACCGATGACCGGACCGAAAACTGCACCGGCCGGGTTCGACAGGGCGTTGGAGAAGAAAACGCTACCGAGCTGCTTGACAACCTCAAGGCCAATCGCACCGATAATCGCGCCCTTTGCCGCAGAGCGGAACGGGGCACCCCCGCGCGGCAGGAAAGCGAGCATCCAGAAGAACAGCAGCCAGTTGGCAACGAGACCAATGGCAATGGCAATCAATCCCGCGATGATTGTGATTCCCGGGACATGGGCCAGACCAATCTTGTCCAGCAGGGACTGGGTCAGTCCGGAAGAGCCGGCTGCGGTGACAGCGAAGGTCAGCAGGATCATAACCAGCATGCCCAGCAGACGCAGCAGGTCGCGAACCTTTCCCATCACGAAGTTGCTAGCGCCCAGCGGGCGCTTCCACAGCTGTGTCACTGCGTTGGAGAGGTTGCCCATCCAACCAAGACCCGACCACAGGGTGGCAATGAAACCGACGGTGAAGACGCCACCTGCCTGATCGATCGCGCCTTCGATAATTGCGTTGATGGTGTCGCCCATCGACCCATCGATGGAGTCGGTGATAGCGGACTGGATTTGCTCAAGCAGCTGCTCATTGCCACGCAACACAAGCGCGAGGATGGCAAATGCCGTCATGATTAGGGGGAAAATCGACAGCACGGAGAAGTACGTGACAGCGGCGGCAAAAAAGTTGCCACCCTGCTCGGAGTAGCGCTCCTGCATCCGCATAACGTGATCGAACCACGCCCACTTTTCGCGGAGGCGGTCGATTGCGCTCGGTTCATCGGCGTGTACACGCTCGATGCCATAGCGGTCCGTTCTCTTCGGATCTTTTTGAGTAGAGGTTGCCATGTCCCCTACCTTAACGTGCCAGCTTTCGGTACGGAGACTGAAGCGCAGAGTCTACAGCTGAATTACCGGTTGGCGGCCTTCAGGAACCCGACGCGCTCGTACACATCTGCAAGTGTCTTGGCGGCAACTTCACGGGCGCGGTCTGCGCCTTCGGCTAGGATCCGTTCCAGCTCACCGCGATCAGCCATGAGCTCCTCATAGCGTGCACGCAGTGGCGTGGTGAATGCCTCCAGCGCATCTGCGGTATCGGCCTTCAGCTGGCCGTAGCCAGCGCCTTCGTAGCCGGCAACGAGCTCGTCGACAGGCTTGTCGGTCAACGCCGACTGAATGACCAGCAGGTTGGAAACGCCCGGCTTGTTCTCACGGTCGAAGCGGATCTCTCCGTCATTGTCGGTAACGGCCGAGCGAATGCGCTTGGCGGAGACCTTCGGGTCGTCCAAGAGGTTAATAATGCCCTTCGGATTTGCACCCGACTTGCTCATCTTCGAGGTCGGATCCTGCAAGTCGTAAATTTTCGCGGAGCCTTCCATGATGTGTGGATCCGGCACCACGAAGGTCTTCTTGTAGCGGGAGTTGAAACGCTGCGCCAGGTTACGCGTCAGTTCGAGGTGCTGGCGCTGATCCTCCCCCACCGGCACCAGCTGCGGGCGGTAGAGCAAGATGTCGGCAGCCATCAGCATGGGGTACGCGAACAAACCAGCGGAGGTATGTTCCGCGCCCTGACGAGAGGACTTGTCCTTGAACTGCGTCATACGGCTGGCTTCACCAAAGCCAGTCAAGCAGGTCAACACCCATCCGAGCTCCGCGTGCTCGGGCACATGCGACTGCACGAAGAGCACCGACTTCTCCGGATCAATACCGAGTGCAATCAGCTGTGCGGCACCTGCGATAGTGCGCTGACGCAGCTCCTTCGGATTCTGCTCGACAGTGATGGCGTGCAGGTCTGGAATGAAGTAGTAAGCGTCGAAGTCATCCTGCAGATTAATCCAGTTCTTCAATGCACCCAGGTAGTTGCCCAGGTGGTAGGAATCTGCGGTCGGCTGAATGCCGGACAGAACGCGCTGCTTACGAGCACTCGGTGCAGGATTAGTTGCCTCAGGACCCTTGCTTTCACTCATAGCCAATAAGTCTAGCGCGAGGCCCGCAGTTGAGAGTCGACGACGTACCCGTTTCGACAACACCACGGGCTTTTGCAGGAAACCGACTGCCAAAAGCTAGCCCCGACGCCCCTCGTCCCCCTGCTCCACAAGCATTCGATCGGATAGCAATTTGACGGTGCGCGCCGCAGCGGCTGGCGATTCCTCGGGGTACAGTGCGCGCACCAACGTGATCGCTGGGCGAATGCCGTGTTCAGAGAGAACACGGCGAACACGCTCACGCTCCCCCTGGGTCAACTCGAGCGGGGCTACGGGTGGCCTGCGGGTGTAGGACACGACCATCACGGCTCCCAGCAGAACAATGAGTCCTAGGGAAATCCACAGTGGCCACGCGTAGGCAAAAGACAGCACGATAAACGCAACAATGACACCGGAAGTCACGACCACTGGGACATTGACAGCAGTGCCAGGGTCGTTCTGCAGACTCCGTGCGATGGCTTCCAAATCGGCCATCTGGTGCCGCTTGTTATCGCTCTCGCCGTTTTTCACTGGGGATGTCCTCTCCTTTCCTGGTCCGCACCGAGCTCGCTTCAAGTCCCGCGCAGATTCGCGCTTGGGTTTTACAGCGGCTGAAGTCCCATCAGTCCTTCTTCAAATCTTAGGCGCTCGCGTCCCAAGTGCCGAACTAACCCACAGGTATTATTGGACTAATTCAATTCTCTTATCCGTCAGGAGTCCCATGCTCGCTGCCATTGTGGTTGCCGTCTTCATCCTGCTGGTCCCAGGCGCAGTTCTCGGTTGGGCCAGTGGGCTACGTCCCACGCTCGCGTTGGCATCTGCCGGCCCATTAATGCTGGGTGTGACCGGTTTTTCCGCATGGTTGTCTCACGCGCTCGGGCTGGATTACACCTGGCTCTTCGTGGCCGGCATGTGGACATGGTTCTGTGCTATTGGCTATCTGGTGCGCAGATTCGTCCCCCGAGCAACGCCCGAAGACGGCTTCGATTCCGGCGTTGTCACCGCGATGATTGTCGTCGGAGTTACGGTAGTCGGCTCGATGCGCGCCATGCTCGTGCTTAACGACGTCCCCGGCGGCCCCGGCGCTATCCGCGAAGCCTGGGACATGCTCTGGCATACCAACTTCCTCCGGTTCATTGACGAACATGCAATAGCCTCGCCCACCGCGGCCGGTGACCTGATGAATCAGGAGACCGGGGCCGAAATGTTCTACCCCACCGGCTGGCATGCCATGGCGGGGCTGCTGCCCGGCTCGGTCTTCCTCGATTCCAACGTGTTTGCGTTCTTGGCCCCGGCGCTGCTTCTTCCCGCAGCAACTGCGGTGCTAGCCCGCACCGCAGTTGGTCCGAAGTGGGCGGCCTATGCCGGTCCTGCAGCTGCCGTCGCCACGCTGATGCTTCCGGAGATTTGGGTGGCTCTTTGGCGCACCTCCTCCATGCCGTATCTGCTCGCGGTGGCTGCTTTGCCGATTGCTGCGGCTTTGACCATGCGGGGCTATATTGTCCCCGCTACGCTTGCCCTGGTCGGCACGTTTATCACCCACCCGGCCGGCGCAATTGCTGCCGTGCTCTTTGTCGGCTTGTGGTTGATCACCCAACCGAGCGTCAGTGGCCTAGTTCGCACGCTAATTATCGGCGCGCTCGCCCTGGCGATGACTCTCCCGGCAGCTTTGTCCGCGAGTGGGCAAGGCGAATCCGTTGCGGGCTTTACCGGCCAAATTGAGATTTCCCGCTCCGAATCACTGTGGCGAACTCTGGTCGGGTTTTCCCGCTATGCTGACGAGCCCATCTTTTCCCGGACTGTTCTGGTTCTTGTGCTCATCGGCCTGGTGGTGGCGCTTGTCTCTCGCCTGCCAGACAGCCCATGGGCGCCGTGGCCGGCACTGGTTTTCGGGCTGCTCTTTGTGGTGTCCGATAGTGCGCAGTCCCGTTGGTCTGAGCCGTTCGGCACCTATCTGAAGTTTATTGGCACTTTCTTCTACGACATGCCGTACCGCATGCAGGCGGTTATGGGAATTCTGCGCGCAGTGCTGGTCGGCTACGCAGTCGCGGCTGCCGTTGTCGGGATTGTGGCTGCGGCGCAGTGGATCGTCGCAAAGCGAAATCAGCCGGTCAAATCGTGGAATCCTGCGCTGGCGATGGGGCTCGTAGCGGCACTGGCGATTGTGCCGGCAACCTGGGTGAGTGGGCCTGCTCAGCGCGATGCAATTCGCCAGAGTTTCGGAAGCACGTTTGTGACCGCTGCGGACATGGAAGCTATTGATTGGCTGTCCGCACAGCCGCATGCGTTTGAAGGGCATATTCTCAATGACCGTCGTGACGGTTCTGCGTGGATGTATGCCATCGCCGGACTGCCGACCCTGTTCCGCCATTTCTCCTTCTCCGACAAAACTGCCGAGGCGAGCAACAAGCTGCCGATAAACGTTGACCTGCTGGGCTCACATCCAGAGTTCGATGCCATGGCGAAGAAATTGGGAGTGCACTACATCATTAGTTCCCCGCCGGGTGTGAACACGGATGGCACGGAGGCGCTGTCGATGCGTTCCTGGGCATGGCACGCGCCGGGGCTCACGCCTGTGTATCACAACAGCTCGGTGATGATTTTCGCGGTCAACAAGATGTTTTCACAGGAAGAGTTGCACGCTGTTGTCAACAGTTCCCCACACCGCCCGGCGCGCCCCAATCCGCTGTGGATGCCTCCGCGCCAGCCAATCGTCCCCTCCCCCGACGAGGCTGTCGATCCGCTCGCCGGCGCGCGCATCACCGTCGACTCTCGCCGCGAGGCCATCGAGGCTATCAACGCCGACCTGCCTCGCGCGCTGCGTTTGAGTGGGGATACTTCCGCTCACATCGACAGCATCGTGCAACGCGCCAGCGACAAGCTCCGTCAGCGCGGCGCAATCGTTGGCGCGCATTCGCTTGCCGACGACACGGCGAGCGCAGCCACCGTAATCGTCGGTCGCTCATCAGAGGGCCAAACTCTTTCTGGGGATAACATCGGCGATCGTGGCTTTTCGGTATCCGCTGTGGTGAAGTCTCTCGAACCTGAGGACGATGCTCCTGCCGATTGGCAGTTGGCGGCGGGTGTGCGCGACGGAATGGTGTACCGAGGTTTCAATCCGCACAGCAGTTACAGCACAAACGGGGTGCCAACCGAGTTTCGCACCGGCCTGGCGCCGGCAGTGGCGGTGAACCAGAGTTCGCGGCCACATGCGCCGACAATTGCGCTATCGCTGGGAGCGGTGGGCGCTGAAAAACTCACCCGCGATTTGGCCGACCCCGCTATGCAGGACAAATGGGCCGACGCCATCGTTGACGGCATCGCCTCGATGTTGCGGCAGAACCGGCATCTCGTAACTGCTCCCGAGCCTGAGATAATCCCAGAGTTCGCTGACGTCGGAGCACACTAGTCCGCTCGGGGTTAGGCGTATGCCGGGTTTAGGCGTACTCCACGATCACCGGCGCGTGGTCCGTCCAGCGAAGGTCGTAGGCGGCAGGCTTATCCACTACCGAGCTGACAGCACGCTTGAGCATTGGTTCGGTTACCGCCTGGTAGTCGATGCGCCAGCCGGCATCGGTATCGAACGCCTTACCGCGGTAGGTCCACCAGGACCAGGGGCCGTCGGCCTCTGGGTGCAGACGGCGAGTGACATCAAACCACACCGGATCTGCATTGAGCTCCGGGGCCTCCCACACAGAACCATCGGAGAAGGCACCGGATTCCAGCTCCTTTTCGCTGGCCTGAACCTGCGAATCCTGGGGAACCTCATCGGGCCAGCAGCCGAAGACCGAGTCCATCCAGGCACGCTCCTGCGGTAGGAAACCGCTCTTGCGGCGGTTGGTCTTCCAGTTCTTCAAATCCTGTTCGCGGTGGCAGATGTTCCAATCGCCGCCGATGACTGCGTGGTGACCATCGCGCCCCTTGGCCCCCAGTTCCGCCAGGTAATCGGAGAAGGCATCGAGGAAGCGATACTTCTCATCCTGCTTCTCGCTCAGGGCAGCACCAGAGGGCAGGTAGAGGCTGGCAATCTGGACATCCACATCCAGGCCGGTGTCCGCTGCCGGGGCAACACCACTGATAAACCGACCGGATTCTTCGAACTCCTCGGAGCCGATGCCCACCTGGACGTCGTTAAGCGGAAAGCGCGAGAGAATGCCCACGCCGGCGCGCCCCTTGGCACCCAGGTTTTCAGCGCCGACCCAATGCCATCCGGCATCGAAAGCGGGCGCGAGGGCCTTGCGTGCCTGGTCGTCGGTGGCGCGGACTTCCTGCAGCAAAACGACATCGGAACTGGTGTGCTTCAGCCACTCCAGCAATCCCAGATTGGTTTCGCTGCGCTCCTTGACGGCGGCGCGGATGCCGTTGACATTGATTGTCGCGATTGTAAGGCTCATGCCCTCATACGTTACCTATGCGTGCACTACGCCTTGAAGACCCCTAGCGCAGTTCGATGCGCTCAGCCTTCTTCGCCTGTGAGCGGCGGTAAAGAACAATGGTCGGCAGAGCGATGAAGATAGCCAACATCGCCAACGTCGCGCCGCCCAAAGCCGGTGCGCGGTAGCCATAACCGGAAGCGATGACCCAACCACCGAGCGCCGCCCCGAATGCGTTGGCCATGTTCAATGCGGCCTGGTTGAGTGCTGCCGCCAGCGTCTGTGCGCGACCGGCGACATCCATCAGACGGGTCTGCAGATTAGGCACCAATACCGATCCCAGCAGACCGATAAGGAGGAAGTTGATCGTGCCCAGCACAGCATTCTGTGAGGTGAAGTAAAAGGCGCTGAGCATGATTACCATCAGCACCAGCGCAACCATGATGCCCCACTCCCCGATGCGGTCGGAAAGCCAGCCGCCGATGTAAGTACCGACAACCATGCCGATGCCGTAGGCCATCAGCACAATCCAGATGTGGTTTTCGCTCATGCCCGCTTCGCGAGTCATAGTCCAGGTGATGTAGGTGTAAACCGCGAACATGCCGCCGAAACCAACGGTGCCGATTGCGACGGTCAGCAGCACCTGCGGTGTCACCAGAGCCGAGAGCTCATCCATCGGACGTGTCTTCGGCATGCGGTTCATATGCGGCACGGCGAACCACAGCGAAACAAATGCAATCAGCCCGATGACCGCGACAAACGCGAAGGCGCTGCGCCAACCGTAGATCTGTCCCAGCACCTGCGCGGCCGGCACACCAATCACAGTCGCCACCGACAACCCCACGCCCGACAGAGCCACCATCTTGCCGCGCTGTCCCGGCTTAGCCAGGGAGGCCGCCACCAGCGCCGCTACCGAGAAATACGCGCCGTGCGGCAGACCGGCGATGAAGCGCGAGACCATGACCGCTTCGAAAGAGCCCAGTGTGCCTGCCCAAACCGTGGCACCATTGCCGATGGTAAATGCCGCCATCAGCAGCAGGAGCATGCGCCTGCGCGGAATCGAGCCGGTCAGCACGGTAATTAGGGGTGCGCCCACGACAACACCGAGTGCGTACATCGAAATCATGCGCCCTGCGGCATCCTCATCACGTCCGAAGGCATCAGCGATGTAAGGCAGCAGGCCCATGGCCACAAACTCGGTAACGCCGATGCCGAATGCACCGACCGACAGAGCCACAATCACCAAGATTCGGCGTAGATCAGAGATGTCGTCCTGCACCGGAACAGGACGGCGATGCGAGCTAAACGCTCCCGCACGACGCGCACGCGGTTTGTGGTCGTCGTTGTGGATTGTTACTTCGCTTGACGACGTCATTGCGACCGTCTCCTTTTCTCTTCTTACGCCAGTTGGTGGACTCTCAGTTCCCCTCGACTTTCGACCCAAGACGGGCTCCCAAAACCGTGAGGGGAGCCGCAAGGGAAAAATGAGACTCTACTCCGCAACACAAAAATTTCGCTATTTAATCCGCCTGTTCCCCGGGTATTTGTGCGCGGAATAACATCTACGGCCATTAGTGGAAGTCGCTCACTCAAGTTCTTCTAAACCATTTTGCAATCGGCATTGTTTGCCGAGGACTACCATTCCCTCCGAGCGCCACGGACTTCCTACCCATCGAGCGCTCCGGGTCTTCGATGCTTCCGTACTAGCTACCGGGTAAATTGTTTTAAAAGATATTTCGAACTGCAATACCGATAGGATCTTGATCCACTATGGGCGACCGCTATAACCTCTACGAGTCTCTGAAGCTGGATAGCGCAGCCAGCACCGAAGAACTCCATGCAAATCTTTCTAATCAGCTCTCCGAACTGCGAGATGCTGGCGTCTCGGAGTACTCCGGCGAGTTCCAGGAGAAGCTCACTGCGCTGCAGGTGCTTGGCGATGAGGGACGTCGTCGCGAATACGACGCTTTGCTGTCCGATGAGAACGCCACCATCACCATCGCGACGCTGCGCGAGCTGGCAAATCGCCCGGTACCCACTGCGCAGGAATCCTCGTTCCAGACGCAAACCCAGCAAGCACAGTGGTCCGCCCCGACTCAAACCAGTCCTGCGACAGTAACCACCACGGTGACCACGGATGTACCACCGCTGCCTGCAAACGCCACACTGCAGAACATGTGGCAGCGCATGCCACTCATCCCCCGAATCACTACCGGCTTGGTCGGTTTTTCAACTCTGATTGGCATCATCGCAGTTCTGTACGCAATCACGCTCGGCATCCAGGGCGCCAACGATCTCGGCAGCCTAGAGTCATCGTTGGGTGATTCTTGGGATGACATCGGCTACATTATGGGCGCTGCAGCCGCCCTCGTTCTTGTTCCACTCCTGTTACTGCTGGGAATGATGCTTGTCACCTTGACCGCATACTGGATTCACTCCATCCTCCGCGGTGAAGACTCGACGGCACCAATCTTTTTCTGCGTCACCGTGGCACCACTGGCGTTGGCTATGACCATCATCCCCCTCCTGTTCTTGAGCTCCTGGGTGGATGTAATCCTCTTCCTCGCAGGTGCCATGCTGCTCGCGGCTTGCGTTCTTATGTTCCTCAAGGACATGCGCGCATGGTTCCGCGGCCAGAAACTGGTCAGGACTACCCAGTCGGCGCCGGGGCAGGGCTATGCTCCGCAGTACCCCCAGTCTCAGAACACTCAGGGCTACCAGTTCGGCCAGAACAATCCTCCGAACAATACACAGAACTAACTAGGCTGCCCTGAACAACCGCGCCGGCGTGCACGACACCCCAGCGCGGTTTTTCGTATTTGAAGGGTTTGAGCGCGGGGGCCGTCGTAAAGCGAAAAATGGAATGAAAAGCGGCGAATAAGCGACAAATAATTGCGCATTTCGTGACTTACCTCACATAATTGCGTTATTCATATCACTATCACTGTTTTTGCGCTATGCCCCGACACAACCCAAGATTCAAAACTGGGTTATCGTGGAACAAAACAGATAGGAGACATGAATTATGGCGACAATTATTTGGACCCGTACTGACGAAGCCCCTCTGCTGGCGAGCTACTCGCTGAAGCCAATCGTGGAGGCATTTGCAAGCCAGGCTGGTGTCAATGTTGAAACCCGCGACATCTCCCTCGCAGGCCGCATTCTGGCTCAGTTCCCGGAGCGTCTTTCGGACGAACAGAAGGTAGAGGATGCGCTGGCAGCCCTGGGCAAGCTGGTCAAGGAGCCGGACGCCAACATCATCAAGCTGCCGAATATCTCTGCATCCGTCCCGCAGATTAAGCGCGCTGTCGCAGAGCTGCAGGAAAAGGGCTATGACATTCCGAAGTACAAGTCGCAGCCGGAAGGCGAGGAAGAGACCGCCGACCGCGCCAAGTTCGACAAGGTCAAGGGCTCTGCCGTTAACCCGGTACTGCGTGAGGGCAACTCCGACCGCCGCGCTCCGGAGCCGGTGAAGAACTACGCCCGCAAGCACCCGCACCGCATGGGCGCTTGGTCCGCAGACTCCAAGACCAACGTCGCCACCATGGCCTCCAACGACTTCCGCCACAACGAGAAGTCCGTTGTCATGCCGGCCGACGACAAGCTGACCTACCAGCTCGAGGCTAACGACGGCCAGATCATCACCCTGAAGAAGGACATGCCGGTCCTCAAGGGCGAGATTATTGACGGCACGGGCATGAACGTCCACATCCTGGACAACTTCCTGCGCGCTCAGATCCGTCGCGCACAGCGCGAGAACATCCTGTTCTCCGTCCACTTGAAGGCCACCATGATGAAGGTCTCCGACCCGCTAATCTTCGGCGAGGTTGTCAAGGCCTTCCTGCCATCTGTTTTCCCGAAGTTCGAGTCCAAGCTGGCTGCCGCCAACCTGACTCCGGACAACGGCCTGGGCGCCATGCTCGATGGTCTACACAAGCTTGACGACGCTACTGCGGCGGCCGTCAAGTCCGCTATCGAGAAGGACCTGAAGGAAGGTCCGGCCCTTTACATGGTCAACTCCGATAAGGGCATCACCAACCTCCACGTTCCGTCTGACGTCATCGTTGACGCTTCCATGCCGGCCCTGATCCGCAACGGCGGCAAGGGCTGGGGTCCGGATGGTGAGGAGCGCGACACCCTCGCAGTCATCCCGGACTCTTCCTACGCAGGCGTCTACCAGGCTGTTATCGAGGACTGCCGCGCCAATGGCGCTTTCGACCCGGCCACCATGGGCTCTGTCCCGAACGTCGGCCTGATGGCTCAGAAGGCTGAGGAGTACGGCTCCCACGACAAGACTTTCCAGATTCCGGTTGACGGTGTCCTGCAGGTCATCAACGCCGCTGGCGAGGTTCTGATTGAGCACCACGTCGCCGAGGGTGACATCTGGCGCTCCTGCCAGACCAAGGATGCTCCGATTCGCGACTGGGTGAAGCTGGCCGTTAACCGCGCTCGTATCACTGGCGACCCTGCAGTGTTCTGGCTGGACCCGCAGCGTGCGCACGACAACAACCTGATCAGCAAGGTCAACGAGTACCTGGCAGACCACGACACCGAGGGTCTGGATATCCGCATCATGGATCCGGTGTCCGCTACCAAGTTCTCCCTCGAGCGCATCCGCCGCGGCGAGAACACCATTTCCGTAACCGGTAACGTTCTGCGTGACTACCTCACCGACCTGTTCCCGATCATGGAGCTGGGCACCTCCGCCAAGATGCTGTCGGTCGTGCCGCTGATGGCCGGGGGCGGCCTGTTCGAGACCGGCGCAGGCGGTTCCGCACCGAAGCACGTCCAGCAGGTTCAGGAAGAAAACCACCTGCGCTGGGACTCCCTGGGTGAGTTCCTGGCACTGGCCGAGTCCCTGCGCTACGCCGCTGAGCATGACGACGACCCACGTCCACGCGTCCTGGCTGAGGCCCTGGATAAGGCAACCGCTACCCTGCTCGACGAGGGCAAGTCGCCGTCCCGCAAGGCTGGCGAAATCGACAACCGCGGCTCCCACTTCTACCTGGCTCTCTACTGGGCACAGGAGCTGGCCAAGCAGGACGAGAACTCCGAGCTGAAGGAAGTTTTCGCACCGGTCGCTAAGGCTCTCACGGAGAAGGAAGAGTCCATCGCCAAGACCCTGATTGATGCTCAGGGTTCCCCAGCTGATCTGGGTGGCTACTTCCTGCCGGACGATGAGAAGACCTCCGCAGTTATGCGTCCGTCCGCTGAGTTCAACGAGATCATCGACGGTCTGAAGAAGTAGGACTAGCTGCTTGCTCCTGGCTGGTCTGGCTGACCTAGGCTGACCGCCGGTTTCGGGCGATAGCCCCTCGCTCATGTTGCATTTGATACACATGGCGCGAGGGGCTTTTCTATGCCCTGACTTCCTTAACGGCCTTGACAGCTTCCGGCTTGGCTCGCCCGACACTCGGCACCGCAGCGCCCGATCCCCCCCACAACTGGCCACGCCCCAGAGCCAATCAAGCCAATCCGTACTAAGCGGGCTATAGAACTCTCGACACAGATACACACACTCTCTTACCTTGGGTTTTTCCAAAACTTTGCAATAGACAGCTTGGTTCACTATTGTTTGTAAGCAACGTTTTGAACAATCTCAAAAACCGCAAGGAAGTATCTGAAATGACCACCAAGTACGACAACAGCAACGCCGCCAACTGGGGCCTGTCCACTCGCGCTATTCACGCCGGTTTCGCTCCGGACGCACAGACCTCCGCGCGCAACCTGCCGATTTACAACACCTCCTCCTACGTCTTCGATTCCGCTGAGCACGCTGCCAACCGCTTCAACCTTTCGGATGCAGGCCCGATTTACTCCCGCCTGACCAACCCGACTGTGGATGCCGTCGAGCAGCGCATCGCCAGCCTCGAAGGCGGCGTCGCTGCCGTACTGTTCTCCTCCGGCCAGGCAGCTGAGACCGCTGCTGTCCTCACCCTGGCTCGTGCAGGCGACCACTTCGTCGTTTCGCCACGCCTTTACGGCGGTACTGAGACCCTGTTCAAGGTCACCCTGCCGCGCCTTGGCATCGACTGCACTTTCGTCGAGAACCCGGATGACCCGGAGTCCTGGCAGGCAGCAGTTCAGGACAACACCGTCGGTTTCTACGGTGAGTCCATCGCCAACCCGCAGATCGACGTCCTCGATATCCCTGCCATCGCCGAGGTTGCACACCGCAACAACGTTCCGCTGATCGTCGACAACACGGTTCCGACCCCGGCCCTGCTGCGCCCACTCGAGCACGGTGCTGACGTCGTGGTTTCCTCCACCACCAAGTTCCTCACCGGTAACGGCTCCTCCCTCGGCGGTGTCATCGTCGACGGCGGCAAGTTCGACTGGACTCAGACCCGCAACGGCCGCTCCATCTTCCCGAACTTCACCGAGGCCGACGAGGCTTACCACGGCCTGAAGTTCGCTGACCTGGGCGCCCCGGCCTTCGCTCTGCGCGCTCGCGCTGGCATTCTCCGCGACACCGGTGCTGCCCCGGCTCCGTTCAATGCGTGGGTTCTGGCTCAGGGCCTCGACACCCTGGCTCTGCGCATCGAGCGCCACAATGAAAATGCCAAGGCAGTCGCTGAGTTCCTCGAGAACCACCCGCTGGTCGCCAAGGTCAACTACGCTGGCCTGCCGAGCTCCCCGTGGTACGAGACCCTGAACAAGCTGGGCCTTTCCGGTGCCAGCGGCGTACTCTCCTTCGACCTGAAGGATGCCGACACCGCCAAGGCTTGGAAGTTCATTGACGCTCTGAAGCTGCACTCCAACGTCGCCAACATCGGTGATGTCCGCTCGCTGGTTGTCCACCCGGCCACCACCACTCACTCCCAGTCCGATGAGGAGGGTCTGACCCGCGCCGGCATTTCCCAGGCCACTGTGCGTCTCTCCGTCGGTATCGAGAACATCGATGACATCATCGCCGATCTCGAGAGCGGCTTCGCAGCACTCGCGTAGACCGTTTGTACACGGACACAGAACGGACTAAGTAGTCTATAAGGCATGAGCTTTTCCCCATCTACCCCGGCCGCCCTCCCACCCGAGGGCGAGCCGGGGCGTGTCTTTATCGGCGATGTCACAACCGAGGCTGGCGCGGTCATCCCCGACGTCACTGTCGAGTTCGAACGCTGGGGTCGGCTTAACGACGACTGCTCGAATGTCATCCTTCTCGAGCACGCTCTAACCGGCGACGCACACGCTTCCGGCCCCTCGGATGAGTACCACCCGACTGCGGGTTGGTGGAACGGGATGATTGGCTCTGCCCGCGCACTGGATACCGATGAGTACTGCATTATCTGCACCAACGTCATCGGTGGCTGTCGCGGTACAACCGGCCCCTCCAGCCCACATCCGGACGACGGCAAACCCTGGGGCTCTCGCTTTCCCGCAATCTCCGTGCGCGACACGGTGACGGTGGAGCACCTGGCGCTGCAAGAACTGGGAATTTCCCGCCTCCAAGCTGTCATTGGCGGCTCGTTGGGTGGGGCCCGCGCGCTTGAGTGGTCACTGATGCACCCTGATTTCGTCGGCAAGGCATTGGTGATGTGTGTCGGCGCACGTGCGTCTGCTTGGCAGATTGGTATTCAGTCTGCGCAGATTCAATTCATTGAGTCCGATCCCGATTGGCATGGCGGCGACTACTACGACCGCGGTGTGACTCCGGCCCGAGGTTTGGGGTTTGCACGCAGGGTCGCGCATTTGACGTACCGTGGCGAGCTGGAGATGGATGATCGCTTTGGCGCGGCAGCGCAGCCCGATGAGGATCCGCTGGGCGCGATGCGCACGGAAGATCGCTTCCAGGTAGAAAGCTACTTGGATCACCAAGCGGAGAAGCTTGCCCAGCGTTTCGATGCAGGCTCGTATGTTGTGCTCACCGATACCTTGAATCGGCACAATATTGGCCGTGATCGCGGTGGCCTCAATGAAGCGCTGCACTCGTCAACCGTGCCGACCATGGTTGCCGGTGTGGACACGGACATTCTCTACCCCTTCCACCAGCAGGAGCACCTCGCCCGCAATCTGGGCAACTGTTTGGGGCTGGAAAAGATTGAATCCGCCGTGGGTCACGACGGATTCTTGACGGAGTTCGAGCGAGTGGATTCGATTGTGCGTAGTTTCCTCGCTCGCGATGTCAGTTAATGTCAGCTAGCTTCCCAGCGCATCCACGCTGACTGCGAGGAATACGATTCCCATCCCGATTATGGAGCAAAACCATAGGTCAAAGGCCCGGGATCGTACGGAGAACACACCTAAAATGCTGTCCGGCAGGTACTGCCTAGCCACGCCGAGCAGCATCATTGTGCTTCCCAGCATGAATGTGGCGCGTCGCCACCGCTCCAGCCCCAGGAACACAACGAAGGCGGACATGCCGAAAAAGAGCGCGCCGTAAATCGTATACTGCACCCACATTGGCCACGATGCCCCCGGCGGCGGGGTCTTTGGGCTGTGCGGGTTCAGCATTGGATCCGGCAGATCTTCCCGCCGGGCACGCTGCGCAATTTCCCTTTTCGACACGAGTTGTTCCTCCTGGCTGACTAGGCCAGGCCAGCGAGCTTTTCAGCGCGCTCGACGACATTGCGTACGAGGAAAGCGCGAGTCAGTGGGCCGACACCACCTGGGTTCGGGGATACGTAACCGGCAATGTCCCAGACGTCATCAGCAACGTCACCGGCCAGCTTGCCGTCGACACGCGAAACTCCCACGTCGAGTACAGCAGCTCCAGGCTTGACCATGTCTGCAGTAAGCATATGAGCGACACCAGCAGCGGCGATAATGACATCAGCCTGACGGGTTTCAGCGGCCAAGTCCTTGGTGCCGGTGTGACATAGCGTCACGGTGGAGTTCTCGCTGCGGCGAGTGAGCATCAAGCCGATTGGGCGACCAACGGTGACACCGCGGCCGATAACAACAACCTTGGCACCGTTGAGCTCGACGCCGAAGCGTCGCAGCAGGTGGATACAGCCGTTTGGGGTACACGGCAGTGGTGCTGGCTCGTTGAGGACCAGCTTGCCCAGGTTTACCGGGTGGAGGCCATCGGCGTCTTTCTCCGGATCGATGAGCCCCAGAATACGGTTTTCATCCAGGTGCTTCGGCAGTGGCAACTGAACAATGTAGCCTGTGCACTCCGGGCTTTCATTCAGCTCGGTGATTACTGCCTCAAGTTCTTCCTGCGTGGTGTCAGCCGGAAGGTCACGGCGGATAGAGGCGATACCAATCTGCTCACAGTCGCGATGCTTCATCTTGACGTAAGAGTGGCTGCCCGGATCATCACCAACCAACACGGTGGCCAGCCCCGGGGTGTAGCCGGCTTCCTTCAAACGCTCAACGCGCTTTTCCAGGTCTTCAAAGATTTCGTCTCGGTAGAGTTTGCCATCAAGCTTTGTCGCTGCCATGGCATTTATCTTAGGCACAGGAGCGAATAATGCCCAGAAATGCCCCGTAACAGCCCTCGCCTTGACCCTATTTACCGCCCATAAAGCCCTGCTGACGCCAGACTTCATAAGCAGCCACTGCTGCGGCGTTGGAAAGATTCATGCTGCGACGAGCTGGCAGCATCGGAATTCGGATTAATTGTGTAATTCGCGGATCATCGAGCACTGACTGTTCCAACCCGGTTGGCTCCGGGCCAAAGAGCAGTACATCGGTATTCGTGTACTCAATATCGGTGTGCCAAGTGTCAGCGTGAGCGGTGAAAGCAAAGATGCGGCACCCTTGGCTGGCAAAGGTCTCCAACGCTTGATCGATGGAATCGTGAATACGCACATCAGCCAGGTCATGGTAATCCAGCCCGGCGCGACGCAGATTCTTGTCATCGAAGTTGAACCCCAATGGCTTGGCCAGATGCAGCATAGCTCCAGAGCCCGCACACATGCGGATAGCGTTTCCGGTGTTCGGCGGGATGACAGGCCGGTCAAAAAGCACGTGGCAGGTGTGGCTCGTAATCCAGTCTGTGGAGTTGGTTGGCTCGGCGTTCGTTGGCTCGGTCGTGGCGCTATTCATTTCTTCCGTCAGTTCTTTTCCGCTGCTTCTTTTACTGCTCGTTGTTGGTTTCTGCTGCCGCTGTCGTGGCAGGCGCCGCATCGCACACACCGTGCTCGGTGAAAAACGCGATGATGGTCTCACCGATTAGCGCTCGGCTCCTCGGCTTCGAGAACTTATGGCCCTCTCCCTCGACCACTAGAAAATCGGTGGGCACGCCGTATGCGTCCATGGCGTTGCGCATCTGACCGGACTCTCGCGGAGGCACGTTGGTATCCCACTCGCCGTGGATAAAGAGAGTTGGAACCTTCATTTCCTCCGCACGGTGCAGCGGCGAGATATCGCGCAGAAGCTCAGCATCCTGGTACGGGTAGCCGTATCGGGGGAACGCGGCCTGCGCCAACCAGGGCTCGGTGGATTGGTAGTAGGTTTCAAAACTTGTCATTCCGCAGGCATCGACGATGGCCGCAAACTGATCCGGATACCATGCCGAGGCCAACAGCGACATGAAGCCACCGTAGGATCGCCCGCCCAGAGCAATGCGTTCTGGGTCCGCCAACCCGGCATCAACGAGGAAGGCACGCGCCGCTGCGATATCCGCAATAGCGGCAAAGCGTCCATAGCGGTCACCTGCGTGCTCGAATGACCTACCGGACCCCGAGGAACCGCGCACGTTAGGAGTGAACACCACGAAGCCCGCCTCCACAATGCTGGCTAGAACATCGTGGTGGATGGGTTTCGCCTGCAGCTCTGGTCCGCCGTGGATGTGGATAAAAGCCGGCGGTAGTGCGTTTCCGGAAACGTCATTAGAACTATTGCGCACCGACTCCGGAAGGTAGAGCCAACCAGACAGTTCCAACCCATCGCGGGAGACAAAGTAGACCAGCTCTGGGGCCGGCATAGTCTCCAGATTCTTCTCTTCCAGAGCCAAAATCCGTTCGGTGCGATCCATGTCCAATGGCTCAATGACACCACCGATATTGCGCAGAATCTCCACCGTTGGCGCAAGGCCTGGCCCTTCTACTGTCAGGGAGATCAGCTCACCGTCACCGGAGATTGACAGCTCACGCGCAACCATGCCCGGCAATTCCACATTGCGGCGCACCATCACCCGCATGTCGTCAGTCTGCGGGTGAAGGCCAAGGGTAAGCACCTCAAGCGTGCTGACCCCACCGCTGTTCCACAGCACAGCCGCAGTGGAGGAATCCTCACTGATGACAAATTCTTCGACGTCTTGATCCGGATTGCCAATGAACTCCTCGACATCAACTTCGATGCCGATCTTCATATCCAAAATCTCCGCTGCGGTCGATTCCGCTGTGCGCGGCTCAGTAGTGCTGATACCGCTATCGGGAGTAATACCCAGGCGCAGGATGCGACGCTGTTCCGCGCCATGATCTGAGAGTACGAATGCGGTCAGCTTCTCCTGCCCCGGATGCGCCAATAAGACACCGGCATCTGTGGTGGAGCCGGGATCGGACGGCAACAGCGGCTGCCACTGCTGCCCCGGCCCGACCAGCAGTAGCTCACGGTGGCCTCGCGGCCCCACCCGCACGAGGCCAAACCCGCCTTCAGCCGCTACCAGCTGGCTGTCAGTGCGTTTATCAATGACCTCATACTTTGAGTTCGTCGGGTTGACCAAACGCGCATAGTTAATGCCCTGGGCATCGACCGCGTTCATCGCTAGGAGATCGTTATCCCATTCCACCAGTGTGGCGCGCATATCCGCATCCATACGCAGGGGGCGGGCACCGTCGACCTCCGGATCGGTGGATACCAGCCAGGTCTGCAGTCGCTCCGTACCGTACGGAGAGACCTCGCAGGCGATCCACTTTCCATCCGGGGAGTGCAGCACCCTGGTAACCGGGCCTTCCACCGGCAGTTTCACGGGGCGCTCCGCCCCTAGCCCCTCCGGAGTAATCTCCTGCTGTACCGCACGCGGGTAGCCGCTATCGCGGACAATAAAGGCGATTGCACTCCCATCCGGTGCTAACGAGGATTCATAGGTCTGGCGCATGACAATCCATTCTAGTAGTCAGCGAAAATCTCTACTTCGACCTGCCACCACTGGCTGCCCCAGAGCCTCGGACATATCCACCAGACGATCGGCCACGATTGTCACCGCACCAGAGGCTGTCTGCGCGATACCGCGCACCACCATCGCCCGCGAATTCACCGCTACCGGCCGAAATCGATTCCACAGCCCCGGCGTACACAGCACATTCACCAGCCCAGTTTCGTCCTCCATTCCCAAAAATGTCACTCCGCCAGCGGTCCCCGGACGTTGCCTATGCGTCACGACTCCCGCCACTTCTACTCGTGTTCCATCGGGCACTGTTTTCAGTTCCGCCGCAGGCACCACTCCACGTTCCTGCAGGTCTGCCCGCAACGCGGCCACCGGGTACTGCCCCGGGGTCACTCCCGTTGCCGTCAAATCGGCAGCTGCCAGCTCAAACTCCGTCATGCCGGGCAACGCAGGTGCGTCGGCAAGCGTGAGCCCCGGCAGCATGCCCTCACTTTCCGTCGCCGCCACGCCCGCCGCCCACAGTGCTTGACGACGGTCAATCCCCAGCGACCCAAGTGCTCCTGCGCGCGCCAGTGCTTCCATGTGCCCAACACCCAGCCGAGCTCTGCGGGCGACATCTGCTGCGTTGACAAATGGCCGCGCTGCGACGATACGTTCCGCCACGTCATTGCCCACACCGGCAATGGCGCCGAGCCCCAACCGAATACGCCCATCGATGACGCTGGCTTCCACGCCTGAAACCGAGATATCCGGACCATCGCAGCCGATACCGTGCCGGCGAGCATCGGCAATCAACGACTGCGGAGAGTAAAACCCCATGGGCTGGGCACGGAGCAATGCGACACAGAACTCCGCCGGATAGTGGTACTTAAACCAAGCCGAGAAATACACCAAGGAGGCAAACGACTGCGCGTGTGATTCCGGGAAACCGTAGGCGGCAAAGGCCACTATCTTGTTCCACAGTTGTTCCCCAATATCCGCATCAATGCCACTGGTGCGCTCCAGCCCAGCCAGAAAACGGGCATGAAGCGCTTCCATTTTGGCCACTGAGCGCTTCGACCCCATAGCGCGACGCAGCGAGTCCGCTTCCGCCCCACTGAAACCCGCCGCATCGACGGCCATTTGCATCAGCTGCTCTTGAAATAGCGGGATGCCCAGTGTCTTCCCGAGGGACTTCTCCAGCACTGGATGCTCATAGGTCACTGGTTCGAGTCCATTTCGGCGGCGAATGTAGGGGTGCACGCTACCGCCTTGAATGGGGCCTGGGCGAATGAGTGCCACCTCCACCACCAGATCAAAGAACTCCCTCGGCTTCAGTCGGGGCAAGGTGGCCAGCTGCGCGCGCGATTCCACCTGAAACACGCCCACCGCGTCCGCGCGTGCCAACATCTCGTAAACCTCCGGTTCAGCGACATCTATTTCCCACAGGTTCACTCGGCGCCCATGCTGTTCATAGACCAAGTCAATGCAATGGTGGATGGCCTCCAGCATTCCGAGGCCAAGCAGGTCGAATTTCACCAGTCCCGCTGCCGCACAGTCATCCTTATCCCACTGCACTACCGAACGACCTTCCATGCGTGCCCATTCCACTGGCACGACATCCGCAATCGGCCGATCACAAATCACCATTCCGCCAGAGTGAATGCCTAAATGACGAGGCTGCCCACGAAGCTGCTCCGCCAGTTGCTGCACCGGCTCCGGCGGGCACGCTTCCCGGTCTCTGACCCACGCATCGATAACGCCCGGCGAGTACCCCAACACCCGCGCCGCATCGCGCAATGCACCGCGCCGCCGGTAGGTAATGACATTGGCCACCTGCGCGGCATTGTCACGACCATACTTTTCATAGACGTATTGGATGACCTCTTCCCTACGACCAGACTCGATGTCTACATCGATATCCGGCGGCCCATCCCGTTCTGGCGACAAAAACCTCTCGAACAACAGCCCGGCACTAATGGGGTCAACATTGGTGATCCCCAGCGCAAAACACACCACCGAGTTAGCCGCCGAACCGCGCCCCTGTGCCAGAATTCCCGCCCGGCGACAGAACTCACAGATGTCGTGCACGATGAGGAAGTAGCCTGGAAAACCCAGCTCTCGAATCACAGTCAGCTCATTCTCTAACTGCGCCCACGCCCGCGCTTGCACGGAGCCGTCCCGAGCTCCATCGGCCGGACCATACCGCCGCCGCGCCCCCGCACGAGCAATTTCCCGCAACCATGAGTCCTCATCGTGACCAGCAGGAACCTCCCAGCGAGGCAACTCAGGCGCAATGAGATCAAGCGTAAAAGCAGACTCACCTGCAATGTCCTGTGTTGCCTGCAGTACCTGCGCCCCCAGATACCGTGTTGCCGCCGATAGCTCCTCCCACGAACGCAACCAAGCTCCGCCTGCGGGCTCCAGCCGTGACTCGAACCCGTCTAGGTCCTCCCGCACAGCAAGGGACTGCTTCGCCCCGGCCAACCGGCTTGCCGCAGGCGAGGCCGCCGTCGCAGCAGAGGAAACCACCTCCCGCAGGCCATACTTCACAGCTGCGGCCGAAATCGCCTCCGCATCATCGGCCGCCTGTGCTGTGGGGCTCAGGCGGTGCTCGAGCGCCACGTTCTCCGCACCGAAGGCCGCAATGAGCTCTTCCAAGTCGCCGACCCAGCTGACGTCGGCAAGCACCTGCCAGAAACCGCCTGCGGCCTCCCCTAACTCTGGCAGCGAGGGATAGCGGACGACGGACTTCTCCCCTGCCGACATATGCGCATCACACAGCGTGTGGCTCAGGCGCCGATAGCCCTCGGGCCCCCGCCCCAGCACTGTGAGGGGCCGCTGCGGAAGCCCCAGCTCCGCGCCGATGATTGTGGCGATACCAGCCTCCGCTGCAGCCTCGGCAAAACGAGCGATTCCATAGAAACCATCGCGATCTGCGAGCCCCAACACGTTTAACCCCAAACGCGCAGCCTCGGACACCAATTCTTCCGGATCCGATGCGCCATGCAGGAATGAATAACTCGAACGACAGTGCAATTCCGCCTTAATATCCGCAGGCGAAAATGACACGCCACCTCCGCCACTAACACCGCTTTCCGGAGCTTCAAAAGCCCCAACGATGGAATCTGACAGCTGCCCCCTCCAGCCGTTGAAGCTGCCATTAGGCTGTAGTTTTCCTGAAAATTTACCCGATAGAATACGCTCAATCCGCGACCAGCTCAGTGGCCGACCGGACTGCTCCGACTGTCCGCCCGAGATGTTTTCCATGCCACGAACATTAACCCACCCTCCGGACTGTATTCAAACGTATTTTCGATTAGTATGTGTATTAAGCACCACCCCCGGGACGCATCCGTAAGTCACACCTCAGCCACGCTCGACTGTTTAGGCTGAAGTTGAATTTTCAGCACTACCTGGGCAAGTGCTAGCCTTAACCCCAGAATTAAAGACAGCTTGGTCTAGTTCTGCCTTAAAACTTCAGCTAACAAATCCCATTAAATAAGGAGACCCCTCGATGAACCTCAAGCGTTTTTCCGCCGGTGTACTTACTGTCGCGTTCGCCGCAACCGGCCTTACCGCCTGTGGCAGCTCGGATGATGCCATTCGCATCGGCACCACGGATGCCGGCAAGAAGGCCTGGACCGTTTTCGAGCAGAAGGCTTCCGAACAGGGCATCGATCTGGATGTTCAGCCCTTCTCCGACTACCAGACCCCGAACCGCGCACTCGATGAGGGCCAGCTCGACGTCAATCTCTTCCAGCACATCAAGTTCTTGGCTGAGTACAACGTCGGCGCTAAGTCGGACCTGACTCCGATTGGCTCGAGCGAAATTGTCCCGCTGGCTCTGTTCTGGAAGGACCACAAGTCGGTTGATGAGCTGAAGAAGGGCACCGAGGTCGTCATCCCGAACGACCCGTCCAACCAGGGCCGCGCTATTAACGTGCTGGTTCAGGCTGGCCTGCTGAAGCTGAAGCAGGATGACCTGCTGACCCCGTCCCCTGCTGACATCGATAAGGAAGCTTCCAAGATCACGGTTCTGCCGGTGGATGCCGCTCAGACTCCGGCCGCCTACGGCGAGGGTAAGCCCGCCATTATCAATAACTCCTTCCTGGACCGCGCCGGCATCGACCCGAACACCGCTATCTTCCAGGATGACCCGAACTCCACGGAGGCAGAGCCGTACATCAACGTCTTTGTCACCAAAGCTGAAAATGCTGACAACCCGAAGTACGCGGAGCTCTCCAAGATCTGGCACTCCAAGGAGGTCCAGGACGCAGTCGCAGAGGACTCCAAGGGCACCTCGGTTCCGGTTGACCGTTCGGCTGAGGAGCTGCAGGACATTCTGAATCGCGTCGAAGAGCAGCAGCGCGAGCAGAACTAACGCCACTGCCACCTAAGCACCGCCCAACACCAGGGAACACAGACCAAGGGGCACTGATTCACTCGTGACCAACAAGGGAACGAAGCTCGAATTCCGCGAGCTGAACAAGCAATTCGGCGACGTCACCGCGCTCGCCGACATCAACCTAACCGTTGAACCCGGCGAAATCCTCGGCGTCATCGGTTATTCCGGCGCTGGTAAATCAACGCTCATCCGTATGATTAACGGCCTGGAAAAGCCAACCTCCGGGCAGGTTTTGCTGGATGACACCGACATCGTCGGCATCTCCGAGCGCCAGCTACGGGGTCTGCGCCGCAATATCGGCATGATTTTCCAGCACTTCAACCTCTTCCATTCGCGCAACGCGATTCGCAACGTTGAATATCCGCTGGAACTGGCCGGTATGCCGAAGGCTAAGCGCCGCGCTCGCGCCCAGGAGCTGCTGGAGTTCGTCGGTCTCGGCGACAAGGCGGAGTCCTTCCCCGAGCAGCTCTCGGGTGGGCAGAAGCAGCGTGTCGGCATCGCCCGTGCGCTCGCCACCGAACCGACGCTCTTGCTTGCCGACGAAGCCACCTCGGCACTCGACCCGGAAACTACTTCCGGCGTCCTGGATCTGCTGCGTCGCATCAATCGCGAAATGGGTGTCACTATCGTGCTGATTACCCATGATATGTCGGTTGTACGCGGTATCGCTGACCGCATGGCCATCATGGAAAATGGTCACATCGTCGAAACCGGTACGGTCCACGAGGTTTTTGCCAACCCCAAGACTGAGGTTGGCCGCCGCTTCGCCACCACCGCACTGCGCGATGTTCCAATTGGCCGTGAACGCGATTCGGTGAATCAGTCTGCCGAGAGCGCAGCAGCTCGCCTGGTCACCATCACTATCAATGACGGTGTTGACCTCGGTGCCCTGGCACAGGCCACTAGTGCCCACGGTGTCGCCGCCTCGGTGGCACACGGCGCAGTCGCCAATGTGCAGGCGAAGTCCTACGGCCGCCTTACTTTGCGGTTGACTCCGCTGACAGGTAATTCCGCCTCGGATTCCTCTGATTTCGATGCCGCCATTGCTGCTATTTCCGAACTGACACAGGTAGAGGAGCTTGCATCATGATCGGTCTCTTAAACTCTCTGCCATCGGTGAGTGGCAAGGACACCAACTGGGATAGCCTCGGCCCGATGCTGGGCGAGGCATTCGGCCAGACGCTCTACATGGTCTGTGTCGCCATGCTGATTGGCGGTGTCGCAGGTCTGGCAATCGGCGTGCTGCTCTACACCACCCGCGATGGTGGCGTGCTGCGCAACAAGTTTGTCTACCAGGTCCTCAATGTCCTGATTAACTTTGTCCGACCAATCCCGTTCATCATCCTGGTTACGGCCATCGGCCCACTGACAAAGAACGTGGTCGGCACCACGATCGGCACCGAAGCCGCAGTGTTCGTCATGTCGATTGCCGCCACCTTCGCCATCGCGCGCCTGGTGGAGCAGAACTTGATGTCCATCGACCCCGGCGTGATTGAGGCCGCCCGTGCGATGGGCGCAAGTCCGTGGCGCATCATCCGGACGGTCGTCGTGCCGGAGGCACTGGGCCCGCTGGTACTGGGCTACACCTTCGCATTCATCGCCGTGGTCGACATGTCAGCTATGGCCGGCTACATCGGCGGTGGCGGACTGGGCAACTTCGCAATCACCTACGGCTACCAGGCATTCGACTGGAACGTCACCCTGGTGACAACCCTGGTCATCATCTTCATCGTCCAGTTGGCGCAGATCTTCGGCAACTGGCTCTCCAAGAAGATCATGCGCAGGTAGCCGCACACATTAACTAGCCATTAGCTAGCGGCGGGTTACCTCGACCGCAGCCCAGCCCTTCTTTGGCCCTGGAGCATCACCGCAGGAAGACACAACGCCTTCCGTGGTGATTTTCTCCAGGGCCACTTCATATTCCACGACCTTGTCGCGGTCGCTGGGGCCGTCGTAAAGCGCGACGACTGCAGTCGTGCCGTCGACGTCAACGCGTGCGACATCGTCTACGCCCCACGTATCGGCTTGACGACGCACAGCCAACTCGGCCGCCTGCCCCTGCGGGGTGTAGATACCACGGCCGCGGCAGCCCTCTGCATGCACGATGCCTTGCTGCGCGTCTTCGATGACCCCCTTGGCATCCACCGCACTCAGACGTCCAAAGCTGTAATTCCATGGCAACAGCACACTCGCCGGCGCAAAGCGGTGCCCCTTAGAGTGCGAGGTTTCCCACACGACCTCTGGGTAGAGGTTGTGCATCGCAGCAGCGAGCGGGCGACCTTTAACTGCACAGCAACGATCGCGCTTACCGTGCGTACAGATGAGAAACAGTGGATGGTCCAGACGAGTGGCTCCCTCGGTGGGCTGGCCAGGGCGGATATCCAGAGTCATCAGGTCTTCAACATCGGCAACCATGCGATGTTCGAGAAAAACCTCAGAGCCATCCACTGATTCACAATGCGCGATATAGACGTTAACGCCATCACACGGCTGCTGGCCGATTCGGCCTGGCTTTCGAATCAGCTGCAACGCGCCGCCGCGTTCAGACAACCAGGCCTCTACCTGACCGGTGATCTCTGCTCCCCATACCCCGCCGTCAAAAATATCGTGCGACCAACCGAGTTGGTGCTCCAACGCAATAAAGAGCTTTCCGGTCTTCGCAGTACCGGGAAGCGGCTCAGTCATCTGAGCGGAACAGGTGGTATCAAATTTGGCCTGGCTCATACGCCTAAGCGTAATTGAGTGCCCCCTGCGATTGGGTCTTAGGTCGCAGCGTTCACCCCTGTTTTGTTACTATTGTGCAACACTTTGACAACAAATACTTCTGACCTCGACTTTTGTAGTTCAGCTTGTTGAAATTCCGTAACTGCGCACATACCGTCAGACGTATGAATACGAAATCGCTGGATGTTTCGCGCACCCGTACCCGTATCGCGGCATCCCTGTGCCTCGCATTGGGCCTGGCTCTCGGCGCTTGCTCCTCTGACTCATCCCCAGACTCGGCTGCTGCAGTGTCTATGAAGACTGACTCAACCGCTGGCACCTCCGATTTGTCAAGCAGCTCTAGCAGCTCCACTAGCTCATCTGCGGCGGCGCAAACCACCATGGATGACGATGCTGCTCCGGAGGGCGATTTCAATAGTTCCTCCTCAGAAGCTGCCCCTTCCGATGGCGCTTACTTGGGTATTGAAGATGTCCGTGTCGGTTCCCACGACGGTTACGACCGCATTGTCTTTGAACTCACGGGCGAGGGCACTCCGGGATATTTCGTCCGTTACGAGGATGTGCCGACCCAACAGGGCTCCGGCAAACCGATTTCGGTCGACGGCACAGCCAAGCTGGTAATCGACTTGCGGGGCATGGGTTACCCCTTTGATTTCCAGATGGAGGACTTCCCCTCTGACCCGGTCAAGCCGACATCGACGTCCGTTATTAAGGAAGTCGTTGGCGCCGGCACCTTCGAGGGACAGACTCAGTATGTCGTCGGGCTCAAGGGCGATAAGACCCCGTTCAAGGTTTTCTCGTTGAACAACCCGAACCGCCTGGTTATTGACTTCCAATCGAAGTAATCGGGTTGCCCCGCGCTACGCCTCTACGCGTAAGCCCCCTCGATTCTCCATGCGCCGGCATGCCCTATGAGCAACCAGGCGGCGATGGTACCGTCATTCGCCATCGCACGGATTTGTATTCTTGCCGCTCGACGAGCCTCATCGGGCACCCACCAGCGCTCATCAATCGGCCAGGGCCCAGCCCACGATGACACGCGGTACGTTGTCACTCCATGCCGCACCAGAGATGGTTCCGCCGTCATGGTCGCTCGCCCAGTTACGCCCACGGTCTGCCCATTGGCATCGAGCACTTCCACCTCAGCATTAGCAGTCGCGGGAATAGTTGCCGGATTGGGGGCAAGAACGGCTCCCGGCCACGGCTGATTATTTTCCGCGGTTTTTGTGCTTTTGGGTTTTTCTCCGAAAGCGACAAATCCCACTCTTTCTCCTGGGCCACGCCCGCCCTGCATGATTGGTTGCTGTACTGCCTCTGACCCCAGTAACCCCTGCACACGCTCGGCAGCCCGGCGCGCTTTGGCTCGCGCATCATCGCTGCCGTGCCACAGATCCTGTTTTACAGTACCGGCGGCGACCACATCCAGTGGCTCTAACTGCAGCTCTACAATTCCGCGGCTGTCATCTCCATCATTTTCCTCAGCGCCGTCAACAGTTCCAGCAACAGTGCCGCTGCCTCCTCGTGGCTGCTGCCGATTCCTGTTATTCAGCCAGCCATCGAGCTGCCACCGAACCCTGTCAGCCGTAGTCTGTTCTGCCAGTGGCTCAGTGCAGCGCCATACTCTGCGCACCTCTGAGCCGTCACTAAATTGCGCCACCACCGCTAAGCGGTAACACGAATACCCATGGTTAAAAAGTTTTTCATGCAGTTGCCCAGCTAGAAAGCGCGCGACGAATGAGGCCTCATCCACTCTTCGGAGTGGACTCTCCCAAGACTGGTAGCTCACCGCCAGTCCTGGCGGCAAAGATCGCGGCGCCACCAACCGCACTTCCCCACGGCAGGCCAAATCGTGCCATCTAGCCCCCTGCGCCCCAAACCTGTTGGCTATATCCCGCTTCGGTAACGCAGCGACATCCCCCAATGTGCGCAGGCCGAGTTCCTGCCACGACTTCGCAAGCTCTGCGGGCATCTCCAGTGCACTTTCCGCCCTCAGCTCCACCAGAGAGATTCCCTGCCGAAATCTTTTGCCTTCATCTTCCCCGGGAGCTACCAGCACTCCCCTGCGCGCTGCCAAAATAGCTGTCACAATATCGTCCGCGAGCCCCAAGCTGCAGTCCACGCCCGGTACCGCAGCGGCATCAAGCAGCTTTTCCAAGGCCACATCCTGTCCGCCGTAATAACGCATTACCCCTCGCGCTGCCACAACCGCCAAGCCTGGCCGTAGAGCTTCGACCCCAGCTGCCACCGCCTCCAACCGTTGCAGCACGGACTCGAATTCTGCAGCGTCGCGCACCGCACTTTCCTCGACAACCTCCAGCTCCGGGCACAACGCTTCCGCATGGCGACGGCTTTGCCCGCGCCGTACCCCTGCACGGCGCGCACTCGGAGAACAAGCAGCTACTCCGCTATCACCCACAATCGCAACTGGACTGAGCGGATTAGCCTGCGACGTCACAGATGCTAGATGTGCTGCCTGCACTGGCCAATCAGGAAGCCATAGCGCCACCACACGGCTCGATTCCGCCGCTACCACTAGGACCTCCTCTGCGCGGGAAACGCGACCACATTGTTCTGTTCCACCTGTTCCCCCACCCGCCAACGGCACTGCCTCCGCGGAAACCGCGTCCCCGACACACTGACTTGGTAATCCACTGCTCGAATCCGGCCATAACCAGTGCCAAGCCCGGAAACACCAGCGACAGAGCTGGAAATTTCCGCAGCAGCGCCCGGCCACTGCTGCCCGACAAAAACCAGAGCACAACCACTCGTGCGCAGTCGTGCCTGCAGCGGACGTGCCTGCGACGGCGGCGGAGTGCGCGCCAACGAAGCCACCACCAAGTCAACGCCGTCCGCCAACAGCCCAATTACTTCAAGCGGCTGCATTCCAGGATCTGGCACACAGACAATGTTCGATAGCTTCCCGCCCAACTCCACCACGGAGAGCAACCCCTGTTCAGCGAGTCCAACTAGCGCAACATGACCTGTCTTCGTAACTTCCGCGATTAGGCCTGCCAATACCGCACCGGGCTGTTCAATGACACTGACAGCCCCTTTTCGCACTGCTCCCGCCAACGTATTTTCCAACGCCTCCGGCACCGGCAGAGCCTCACCGAGCCCAAAGGTTGCACCAGTTGCAGTCCCACCAGACTGGGCTGCCATCGCCTGCCGCAATGCCGCAATAGTCTGTTCCTTAGACTGCCCCGCAGCAATATTGACCGCCGTTGTCACTTCTTGTTCCACCTCATCCCACTGCCATCCCACTGCCCCCCCCCGCCCACCACGAACACTGCTCGAATATTCTTTCCCAACAAGCGGATTAAACATTACCCTAAATAGCACGTACGTTCGATATTAATGTGCGAAGAAAAGCGCCGCACACCACCGCGCGACGCTCTAACCTCAGCCGAGTACTACATTTCGTACTACTTAGGCCTTCACATCGAGAACTACATCGAATTCGAGCAAATCAGCCGACGACGACACCGGCTTGCGCTTTTCGCCCTCATGCGAAGCCTTGAAGGCACGGCCCTCACGCCACCCCTGGTAGGCCTCCTCACTCTCCCACTCGGTAAAGACGAAGTAGCGGCTCTCTCCTGCAGTCGGACGCAGCAGTTGGAAACCAATGAAACCCGGCACATCGGTCATCTTTGAAGAGTTAGCGGAAAAGCGACGTTCGAGCTCTTCTCCCGCACCCTCAGGAACGGTAATAGCGTTAATTTTTACAATGCTCATGGTCATAACACTAGCCACACAACTCTCAACAATCTATAGTTCCATCGCTACTAAAATTAAGAAGTATGACAGATTCCAGCCGGCACCAACACTCTTCAGGCTCTTACCAAGACGGGGCCGAACGCACGACAAAATTTATCAATAGTCCCGTGCGCCTGGGGACGGCAATTGGCGTCACCACCGCAGTGATCGCACTGCTCGCATTGCTTAAAGCCCACATCATCGGCTCCATTGGCTGGTGGATCATGATAGCGCTTTTACTGGTACTCATCGGCACCACACTTTTCGTGCGCCAGGCAAAAACACCCACCAAAGAAACTCGGCCCTCCTACTTCGCAGAGCCGATGCGTGAGTCACCAAACGACATCTCGTGGAATAGCAGTATAAGCGTGCTGCTCATCTTCCCCGGAGCATGGATCATTGCCGCCGTCGCCGAACGAATTTCCTCTACACCGGTCGCCTGCATAATGACCCTAGTTCTGTCCGCCATCACCGCTACCTGCGCAATCCTGCCGCGGCAATTCGGATTCCTCCCTCTCGCCGCGCATCTTCCTGACAATTTCGCCCAGCGCTGCCCCTACCCCGCCGACTCACCAGAGGCCCGCATCCTCACAGTCCTCTTCATCGCACGTCTACGCGACGGCTACGTCTTCTTCACCGACCAGCTCCCCTATTTCGCCATGCTTGACGACGATACCGTGAGCGCAGCTCTCCACACCCTAGCCGCCGATAAGCGCATCACCATCGCCAAGAACAATTCGGCCCTGACGGAAAAGGGCCGTGCCCGCGAGTTTGCACAACTCACAGACACGGCCCTCGCCAACTAGTGGCTTACTCCCACTCAATGGTTCCCGGTGGTTTGGAGGTCACATCCAGGACCACTCGGTTGACCTCTGGCACCTCGTTGGTAATACGGGTGGAGATTTTCTCCAGCGTATCGTAGGGAACACGAGTCCAGTCAGCGGTCATCGCATCCTCAGAGGAAACCGGGCGCAGCACGATTGGGTGGCCATAAGTACGACCATCACCCTGGACACCAACCGAGCGGACGTCGGCAAGCAGGACGACCGGGCACTGCCAGACAACCTCGTCCATACCTGCGGCCGTCATTTCCTCGCGTGCAATGGCGTCGGCGCGGCGGAGGGTATCCAGACGCTCCTTATCGACAGCGCCGATGATGCGGATACCAAGACCCGGACCCGGGAACGGCTGGCGAGCGACGATTTCTTCCGGCAGCCCCAGTTCGCGACCGACCGCACGGACCTCGTCCTTAAACAGCAGGCGCAGTGGCTCAACGAGGGTGAACTCAACGTCATCCGGCAGACCGCCGACGTTGTGGTGGCTCTTAATGTTGGCGGTACCAGAACCGCCACCGGACTCAACCACATCCGGGTACAGGGTGCCCTGGACCAGGAAGTCCACGGTCTCGCCCTCCGGAGCGCCCTCCAGCGCCTGTGCGACAGCGCGCTCGAAGGAGCGGATGAACTCACGGCCGATGGTCTTACGCTTGGTCTCCGGATCGGTGATACCAGCCAGAGCATCCAGGAAGACCTTGGAATCGTCGACGGTAATCAGCTTCGCACCAGTTGCGGCAACGAAATCCTTCTCAACCTGCTCGCGCTCGCCCTGGCGCAGCAGCCCATGGTCGACGAAGACACAGGTCAGACGGTCACCAATAGCGCGTTGCACAAGCGCGGCGGCAACTGCGGAGTCAACGCCGCCAGACAGACCGCAAATTGCGCGACCGGTCTCACCGACCTGATTACGGACCTGCTCAATCAGCTCTTCCGCGATGTTAGCGGCAGTCCAGTCCGGCTCCAGGCCAGCAATCTCATACAGGAACTTCTCCAGAACCTGCTGACCATACGGCGAGTGGTTGACCTCCGGGTGGTACTGCACACCGGCCATGCGCTTTTCCAAGCACTCGAAAGCCGCTACCGGAGCACCCTTGGTGGACGCCGTAACGGTGAAGCCCTCCGGTGCCTTAGACACCGCGTCACCGTGGCTCATCCACACCTCGTGTGTCTCCGGCACACCAGTGTGAGCGACACCGCCACCGTCGACGACGTTCAGCTGCGTGCGGCCGTACTCACGGTCACCGGTAGCAGCAATCGTGCCGCCGAGCACCTCAGTCATCGCCTGGAAGCCGTAGCAAATACCAAACACCGGAATGCCCAGCTCAAGCCACTCTGGGTTGAGCTTCGGGGCACCTTCGGCGTAGGCACTGGACGGGCCGCCGGACAGCACCAGCGCAGCCGGGTTCTTGGCCTTAATTTCTTCGGTCGTCGCATCATGCGAGACCACTTCGGAATAAATTTTTGCCTCGCGCACACGTCGCGCGATGAGCTGCGCATACTGCGCACCGAAGTCCACGACGAGGACGGGCTTAGTCACCTGTTCAGACACGCCCTAAAGCTTATCAAGACTTACGGACTGCAGGCATACCCAGGTTCAGTGCAGCCGGAGCATCTTCCGGCACAGCCGGGTTCACCGGAGCAATCGGATCCAGGCGCACGTAGGACTCACCCTGCGCCGGACGCTGATCTTCCTCACCCTTATTCGGCCACAGCGACGTTGCACGCTCCGCATTCGCGGAAATCGACAGTGACGGGTTCACTCCCGGGTTGGCTGCCATCGCCGAACCGTCGTGAATCGAGAGCGTCGGGTAACCCCACACACGCAAGTACGGATCAACAACGCCGTTTTCGGGTGAATCTGAAATCGTTGCGCCGCCAATGAAGTGAGCTGTCAAAGGAATGTTTGCCAACTCACCGATAGTGCCCCCAGCCAGCACACGACCATTCCGACCACGTGCACTGAGCTTGTCCGCCGCACGTTGCGTAGCTTCGTTACCCGACGGAATCCACGTCGGATTCGGCTCGCCCTCGCCCTGCTTACTCATCAGGAAACGCACCGGCCCGATCTTTTGCAGGTACGTCGTAATCGAGTTGTCGCGATTCTGCATCACCAGAGAAATCACGGTGCGCTGCGACCACTTACGCAGATTCACGAGCTGCGTCAGGTAGTTAGGATGCTTTACGACGGTTCCCACAGCCTGCAGCCAACGCGGAGTTGCACGACCTCCTTCGGTCATAATCATCTGCAGCATTGCGATGGCATTAGAACCCTTGCCATAGCGCACTGGCTCGATATGGGTGTCCTCATCTGGGAAGAATGACGAAGTGATGGCTACACCGTTAGAGAAGTCATTTTCCGGGTCCACCTTCGTACCCATCGCGCCCAAAATAGCCTCGGAGTTAGTGCGGGTCAGCTTGCCCAAAGACTTCGGCAGCAGCGGCAAGTGCCCATCGGCCTGCTGGCGATGCAGCAAATTCTGGGTGCCCCAGGCACCGGCGGCGAGAATGACGCGCTTAGCGCTAAACTGCTGCTTGCCCTTAGCTACCCAACGACCAGTGCGCTCAGTGTCAATAACCCAGGAGCCATCAGCCTGAGGATGCAGACCGGTAACGGTAGTGCGGTCAAAGACCTGCGCACCAAACTTCTCCGCCAAGTAGAGGTAGTTCTTAACCAGGGTGTTCTTAGCATTGTGACGGCAACCAGTCATGCACTCACCACATTCCGTACAAGCAGTACGGTCCGGGCCAATCCCCCCGAAGTAAGGATCGGAAACTGTTTGCCCCGGCGTACCCTGACCACCGGTCTTGGCGCCAAAGAACACACCCACCGGAGTCGAGCGGAAAGTATGGCCCACACCCATATCTTCGGCTACCTCACGCATGACAACGTCGGCAGGCGTGTCGGATGGGTTGGTGACCACCCCGAGCATGCGAGATGCATTGTCATAGTGCGGAGTGAGTTCTGACTCCCAGTCGGTAATGTGCCCCCACTGACGGTGCTGGAAGTACTCGGTGCCCGGCTTATACAGAGTGTTTGCGTAGTTAAGAGAACCACCGCCGACGCCGGCACCAGCGAGAATCATGACATCTTTCAACATGTGCACACGCTGGACACCAAAGAGTCCCAGCTTAGGAGCCCACAGGTACTTGTGAAGCCGCCAGCTGGTCTTGGCAAAGTCTTTATCTTCGAACCGTCGACCAGCTTCGAGAACTGCCACTCGGTAGCCCTTTTCAGTCAACCGCAAAGCAGAAACAGAACCACCGAAACCGGAACCGACGATTACAACATCGAAATCACGTTGTTTACTCATGGGAAAAGCCACCTTCTCTAAGGGCGTAACGCTAATGCGCGGAACTCATGTTCCTAACCCTAAGCGGAGGTGGCTTTTCAGTAAGGTAGTTTTGCGAAAAAACTATCCGATTACTTTAATTAAAAACCCTTTGGACGTACCGACAGCTCAACGCGGTGGAAGGACTTCAGGTTGGTAAAGCCGCACTTGGCCATTGCGCGACGCAGGCCACCGGCGAGATTGCGGTCACCGAACGGCGAAGCGGAAGGGCCAAACAGAGCCTCTTCCAGGCTGACCAATTCCTTCTCATCGTCGACGACCGGCCACACCGCACCGCGCGGGTACTTCGGATGTGCCGCAACAGACGGCCAGGCGTAGCCCTGCCCCGGAGCTTCGTGGACGGTTGCCAGCACACTGGACAGTGCCACAGCATCCGCACCGCAGGCGATTGCCTTGGCAATGTCACCGACGGTATCAATGCCGCCATCGGCAATGATGTGGACGTAGCGCCCCTCGGTCTCATCGAGGTAGTCCTTACGGGCAGCTGCAGCATCCGCAATAGCGGTAGCCATTGGCACATCGATACCGAGCGCATCCGGGGACGTCGTAAAGCCCGTACCGACAATCACACCAGCGGCACCTGAACGCATCAGATGCAGCGCAGTCTGGTAGTCGACAACGCCACCGGCGATAACTGGAACGTCCAGGCTGCCGATGAAGTCCTTGAGGTTTAGTGGTTCACCCTGAGCCGTGACATGCTCTGCGGAAATCAGCGTGCCCTGGATAACCAACAAGTCGATGCCGGCCTTGATAGCCAGCGGAGCCAGCTCACGGGCATGCTGCGGGGAGACACGAACTGCAGTGATCGCGCCGGTTGCGCGAATCTCCTTGATGCGCTCAACCAACAGGTCAGTATCAATTGGAGCAGAGTGCAGTTCCTGCAGCTTGCGGTTCACTGCCTCGGATTCACGCTTGGTGGCGGCATTCTTTGCCAACTCCACCAGCTCGGCGATCTTGTCCTGCGCATCGGCGTGACGGGCCCAGATACCCTCGGCGTTGAGAACCGCCAAACCGCCCAGGCGAGCAAACTCAGCGACGGATTCCGGGCTGGCGATGGCATCTGTCGGATGCATCATCATCGGGAGTTCGAAATCGTAGGCGTCAATTCGCCAGGAGGTATCGACGTCCTTGGACGACCGGGTACGCCGAGTGGGAACGAGTGCAATATCGTCCAACTCGTAGGTCCGGCGTGCCTCGCGGCCAATACCGATTTCAACGATGTCGCGCATGAGCTTTCCTCACATGCCCTTTCCGTGGAATTTAACTCGACTAAGCCAGTTTAGCGCTGGTAGTAGTTCGGCGCTTCGACAGTCATCTGGATATCGTGCGGGTGCGACTCGCGCAGGCCTGCAGCGGTGATCTGGACGAACTGTGCGTCGTGCAGCTGCTCGACGGTAGCGGAACCGGTGTAGCCCATAGCTGCGCGCAGACCACCGACCAGCTGGTGAACGATGGAGTCGATACTGCCGCGGAACGGAACACGACCCTCAATGCCTTCCGGAACCAGCTTCTCTTCGCTCTTGACATCAGCCTGGAAGTAGCGGTCCTTGGAGTAGGAGCGCTTCTCACCGGTCAGGCCGCGGCCCTGCATAGCACCCAGCGAGCCCATGCCACGGTACATCTTGTACTGCTTGCCGTTGACGAAGGTGACCTCACCCGGAGCCTCAGCGGTACCGGCCAGCATCGAACCGAGCATGACGGAGGATGCACCGGCTGCCAGAGCCTTGGCGATGTCGCCGGAGAACTGCATACCGCCATCGGCGATAATCGGAACGCCAGCCTTCTTAGCTGCGACAGAGGCTTCCATGATGGCGGTGATCTGCGGGGCGCCCACACCTGCGACAACGCGAGTGGTGCAAATCGAGCCTGGGCCGATACCGACCTTGATGGCATCTGCACCCGCGTCAATCATGGCCTGTGCAGCGCCACGGGTAGCCAGGTTGCCGCCGATAATCTGGATGTTCTCGCCGAATTCCTTCTTAACGCGGGAGACCATCTCAAGTACACCTGAGTTGTGGGCGTGAGCGGTATCAACAACGAGCACGTCTACGCCTGCGTCAGCCAATGCGTGCGCGCGCTTCCAGGAGTCCTCGCCGGTACCGATGCCAGCACCGACCAGCAGACGGCCGGAACCATCCTTGGAAGCATTCGGGTACTGATCCTTCTTGACGAAGTCCTTGACGGTAATCAGACCAGTCAGGCGGCCTTCGCCATCGACGATCGGCAGCTTCTCCACCTTGTGAGCGCGCAGCAGGTTCAGCGCCGCATCGCCAGACACACCCTGCTCAGCCACGACCAGCGGCATCGGGGTCATGATTTCGGAAACCTTGCGGTTCAGGTCTGCCTCAAAACGCATGTCGCGGTTGGTGCAGATACCGACCAGCTTGCCGTCCTTGTCGACGACCGGCAGGCCCGAGATGCGGTAACGAGCGCACTTGGCATCTACTTCGGCGATGGTGTCATCCGGGGAACAGGTCACCGGGTCGGACACCATGCCAGCCTCAGAGCGCTTCACAATCTCGACCTGCTGAGCCTGCTCCTCGATAGACAGGTTGCGGTGCAGGATACCCATACCGCCCTGGCGGGCCATGGCAACAGCCATGCGGGCCTCGGTGACGGTGTCCATAGCAGCGGACACAACCGGAATGTTCAGACGCAGCTCACGAGTGAGCTGCGTCGAAGTATCAACGCCGGAGGGGATAACGTCCGAAGCATCCGGCAGCAGCAGGACGTCATCGAATGTAAGGCCGACTAGTGGAATCTTGTTGGGATTGTCTCCGCCGAGGCTAATTCCCGTGGGGTTGGTCATGGACTCCTCCTGCTCCACCCTTGCCGACATCCGGCCAGGGGCGCTATCGCTTCGTGGTTGCCAAACGTTATATACAGGGTAGTCCTTCAGTGATGAAACGCGACAATTAGGCGGAGCGACAGGTGCCCGACAAGGGTTAGCCGAAAGCTAGCTGAGGGTTATTCCAAGGTGAACTAAACCCCAACTAAGTGCATCGCCAATCGACAGGATTGCCGTACAGAGCTGTTACGGTAGTGGTTGTGAACCACAACTTTTTCTCATCCATGCCGCGGGATCCGTTCGAAGGAGATCCCAATGACCCGGCAAGCTTTCTCGAGCCGGATGAGCCGTTTGCTCCACTGACAGACCAGGAACGTCGAGAGGTTCTTGAAGATCTGGCCGCAGTTCGCCTATTCCGTACCGCTTTGAGCCCAGAGGGATTACTGGGCGTCTGTATGTTGTGTGAGGACTGCGGTGACGAGCACTTTTACAACTGGGAGGTTTTGGAAAACCACTACCTGATGCTCCTGTCTGGACAGGCATCTCCGGTTCACGAGCCACAATTCGATCCAGACCCCTCCCGTTACGCCCCATGGGACTACTGCGCAGGCTTTGTCGACGGTTTGCGTTCTCGACGACCTGGCCGTTTCTAAAAATTTGGTAAGAGTTTGACGGAATTGTTTGCGTAGTATCCCGGCTGGCCTCCTTAGGTTTACCAACCGTTCATTGTTGGCCTCCACACTTGAGCTCACTGCTTCAAGAAAGCTCAATGAAGGAGACATCAATTCCGATGACGTACATCGACCACTTGCCCGGGCCCAATGCGGATTTGTGGGATTGGCAGCTGCACGGCTCGTGCCGCGGGCAGGACTCCGCGACCTTCTTCCACCCGGAAGGCGAGCGCGGACGCGCACGCAGCCTGCGTGAAGCCCGTGCGAAGGCTATCTGCCGTTCTTGCCCTGTTCTTATGCAGTGCCGTAGTCACGCACTCAAGGTTGGTGAGCCATACGGTGTCTGGGGCGGTCTCAGCGAATCTGAACGAAATGAAATCCTTCGAGCTAAGCCGGCCGCACGTGAACGCGAACTTGAACGCGTTCTAGTCACTGCCATGTAGTCCCTCTCCTCTCTCGGACTCCAGCCAGTTCACATAAAAACCAAAATGCTCCCCACCCTCAGATTGAAAGGTGGGGAGCATTTTACGTGCCAAAGGCCCGGGCACTAGCTCACTTGCGATTAGTGAGCGTGATCGTGCTCTGGTTCCTCTTCCGGCTTATCCACAACGGAAGCCTCAGTGGTCAGCAGCATACGCGCCACGGAGGTTGCGTTGACGACTGCGGAGTGAGTGACCTTGACCGGGTCAATGACGCCGGACTCAATCAGGTTCTCGTAAGTGTCAGTAGCAGCGTTGTAGCCGTTGCCGTTCTCCAGCTCACCAATGTGGTAGACAACGACAGCGCCGTCCTTACCAGCATTCTCAGCAATCCAGAAAGCCGGACGGGTCAGAGCCTTGGCAACTGCACGGACACCGACTGCCTCGTCGCCCTCGAACTCGTCAGCGAATGCCTCGAGTTCACGGGAGATCTGCACCAGTACGGAACCGCCACCGGCGATGACGCCTTCCTGAGCTGCCGCACGAGCAGCGTTAATGGCGTCCTCGACACGCAGCTTGCGCTCGTTGACCTCGGTCTCGGTAGCAGCGCCGACCTTAATGACAGCCACGCCGCCAGAGAGCTTCGCCAGACGCTCTTCCAGCTTCTCGCGGTCCCAGTCCGAGTCAGTGCGCTCAATCTCGGCACGAATCTGGTTACGACGCTCTTCCACAGCCTCAGCGGTGCCGGCACCGTCAACCAGAACGGTCTCGTCCTTGGTAATGGTGATACGGCGTGCGTTACCCAGCACCTCAAGTCCAACGTCCTTCAGCTGCATGCCAGTGTCAGCCGTAACGACGGTTGCACCGGTGACAACTGCCAGGTCATCCATGAACGCCTTACGACGGTCACCGAAGTACGGTGCCTTCACTGCGGCAACCTTCAAGGTCTTGCGCATAGCGTTGATGACCAGTGCGGACAGCGCCTCGCCCTCGATATCCTCAGCCATAATCAGAGTCGGCTTGCCGGACTCGGCAATCTTCTCCAGAATCGGCAGGAACTCCGGCAGGGAGGAAATCTTCTCACGGACCAGCAGCACCTGTGCACCGTCGAGAATCGCCTGCTGAGCCTCAACGTCGGTAATGAAGTACGGCGAGAGGAAGCCCTTGTTGAAGGACACGCCCTCGGTCACGGACAGCTCGGTGGCAATCGACTGCGACTCCTCCACAGAGACGACGCCGTCCTTGCCAACCTTGTCCATGGCACCTGCAACCAGGTCACCAATTTCAGTGTCGCGCGAGGAAACGGTTGCCACCTGTGCGATGGCAGCAGAGCTGCTGACCGGGGTGGCGCGCTGCTTCAGCAGCTCAACTGCCTTGTCGGATGCAGCGTGAATACCGCGGTTCAGCGAAATCGGGTTTGCGCCGGCTGCAACGTTGCGCAGACCCTCGTGGACCAGCGCCTGTGCCAGCAGCGTTGCGGTAGTAGTACCGTCACCGGCAACGTCATTGGTCTTGACCGCAACGGACTTAACCAACTGCGCGCCGAGGTTCTCAAACGGATCCTCAACGTCGATGTCGCGGGCGATGGTCACACCATCATTGGTGACCAGCGGACCGCCGAAGGCCTTGTCCAGGACAACGTTGCGACCCTTCGGGCCAAGCGTGACCTTGACTGCGTCGGCAAGCGTGTCCACACCGCGCTTGAGGCCTTCGCGAGCCTCTTCGTTAAAAGCAATAAGCTTCGCCATGTGTGGGTACGTCCTCCCTTTAGTTCTCGATAACAGCCAGGATGTCACGCTGCGACAGCAGCAGGTACTCTTCGCCCTGGTACTTCAGCTCAGTGCCGCCGTACTTGGAGAAGATGACGATGTCACCCTCCTTGACGTCCATAGGAATGCGGTCATCGTCATCGGCCCAACGACCCGGACCAACTGCGATAACGGTAGCCTCCTGCGGCTTCTCCTTAGCGGAGTCCGGGATAACCAGGCCAGAAGCCGTGGTGGTCTCTGCTTCGTTGATCTGGACGAGGACGCGGTCCTCCAGCGGCTTGATGTTGACGTTCGCCACGATGAATTCCTCCATACATGCGGTGATGTGATGTTCTTGTGCCGGTTGGTCTGCCGTGCACAGCCGTCGTCGCGGGTGAACAACTGTGTGTCAAACAACCTTCGTTAGCACTCTACCCCTGCAAGTGCTAACACTCAACAATAGTGAGCGCTAATGCTAATTGGTCAGCTTGTCGGGGTTACACGCCATACGACCGAACACAGTAACCGTCATTCCGTGTTCCTTGATGTACTCATCGCTAAAGCACGGGCCACCAGAACCGGTTGTGTAGTTACTGTCTGGCTCCCTCCTTTGCCAGGCACCTTCGTCCCATTGGTAAACCGCCAGTCCACCACTGTTTGCGCGCCCACCCAGCGCCCACCATCCGTCACAGGCGACGATCGTAAAGTTTTCCTCCGTAGTCGGGAACGCCGATGCCTCGCAATCCCCACTGATCGGATGATCGGGCGTAGCCGTACTCGTGGTTTCCCTCGTCTTGGTTTTCTCCGGCGACTACACCTTCACGGTCTCTGTCGCAGTCGCAGTAACAGTGAGCTTCGGCGTTACTTCATCCTTGGCACCTGCACCAAACCATTGCTCACCTCGACCACTCGCAACTAGGTAAAGCACCGCTGCCACAGCGACGATCACCACAAGCAACAGCGCGACGACTGCCCATAACACTCCCCGACCACGACCGCGCTGGAGTTCAACTTGCGGTGCTTGCGTTGTTTGCAGTTCACCCTGCGGCGCAAACAGCTCAGTCTGATTATGCGAATTATCGGATGGCTGAAGTTCCCACTCGCTGTAGTCTTTACTCATTTTTGGGCAAGCGCTTTCCTGTAATTGTCCTGCGATCCATGGCAGAGAAACAAGTCAAAGTCAGTTAACGAAACTTAACATGGATCCGGGGGGCAATCACTGCTTATTGCATTAGAGGATCTTCCACAGGCATGGAGGGGTCGGTCGGGCAGGCGTAGCCAGAGGGCTTGACCCCCGCGGCAATGAGGTAGGCGGCAGCTGCGCCAATCATGACTCCGTTGTCGGTGCACAGCTTAATCGGTGGCACATGCAGCGTAATTCCTGCCGAGGTAGCTCGCGCCGCTGCGAGTTCACGCAACCTCGAGTTCGCAGCCACACCACCACCGAGCAGCAGCGTAGTGGCCCCCACATCCTGAGCTGCGCGAACGGCCTTCTTGGTCAATACATCGCAGACCGCCTCCTGGAAGGAAGCACAGACGTCCTCTACGGAGTATTCACGACCTTCCTTCTCTGCCGCTTCGACATAGCGGGCCACGGCGGTTTTCAAGCCGGAGAAGGAGAAGTCATGGCGCGCATCCTGCTGGCGCATCATGGCGCGAGGAAACGCGATGGCCTTGCGATTTCCCTGCTTAGCCAACTTATCGATAATCGGGCCGCCCGGGTAACCCAACCCAAGCAACCTCGAAACCTTGTCGTATGCCTCTCCGGCTGCGTCGTCAAGCGTCGATCCGAGCTCCTCCATCGGACGACCAACCCCCTGTACGCGCAGCAACTGCGTGTGCCCGCCGGAAACTAGCAGCGCCACGGCGTTGGACAAATCCGCGCCGTCGAGAGCTCCGACAGCAACGTGGCCACCAAGGTGATTAATGCCGTAGAAAGGCACACCCCAGGCGGCGGCATAAGCCTTCGCGCCTGCCGAACCGACCAGCAGCGCACCGGCGAGACCGGGTCCCACGGTAGCGGCGACGGCATCTGGGATAAAAGTATCGGTACCGAGCTTGGCAGCTGCTTGCGCGCGCGCCTCGGAGACTACTGGCTGCAGGGCTTCCAAATGAGCGCGGGAAGCAATCTCCGGGACCACACCACCGAAGCGGGCGTGCTGTTCCATGGAGGATGCGACGACGTCGGCAAGCACTTCCACCTCGGGAATGGCGGGGGTGCTGGTGTCGGTGTCGTCGTAGCGCACACGCATCACTGCAGCGCCAGTCTCATCGCAGGAACTCTCGATTGCCAGCAGGGTCAACTCGGTCATAGCAGTCATGGTACTAGCGCACCACCGGGTCACTTACCAGCGACCGAGTTTAAATTTCGAGGCGACCGAGGTTCCGCACAGCGGCACGCCAGAGAGCGTATTCCTCTGGGTAGTCATCGCGGTAGTGACGCACGGCGCGCATACCGTGCTTAATACGCTCGATTTCCTCGTCGCCGATATCCTTGCCCTCGGCGTCGACAAATACGACCGTTCCGCAAATTGCGGTGGTGGGGTCGGTAAAGAAAGCCGAGTTGCCCGTAGCAGCCTCATTGCGGCCGAGGGACGCGACCGGATTCGGTTCAGCGCCCTCAGCCTTGGCCGTCGGGTTGTAGAGAGCGGCGTAATCGGCGCCGTCTTCCTGAAACGCCACCGAAACACGGTCGGAGGAAACTCCGCCGAGGAATGTAGCAGCGGCCTCCAACTCAAATTCGACGATGCGATGCGTCAGGTCAGGGTTCACCAGAAAACCTTTAATCATGGAAACAGAGGTACCGCACCGCACCCGCTCCCGCATCTCGAGAGCGCTACCCCCACTATGGCCGCGGGATGTTGCGGAGGTTCGACCGTGCCATGTTGATCATCTGACCAACGCCGCCGCCGAAGACGGTGCGAGTAGCGGCCTTGGAGAATCCCATCAGCATGTCCCAGGTGATGTTTGCCGGGATGGACAGGGCATTCGGGTCGGTGATCATGTCCACCAACACCGGGCCGTCGTATGCCAGCGCCTCCTGAATCAGGCGAGGCGCATCGGCCGGATCTTCAATTCGGATGGCCTTGATACCCAACGACTCTGCGACTCCGGCGTAGTCCACTGCGTCGTGATCGGTCTCGTGCTCCGGCAGCCCCTGAACCAGCATTTCCAGCTTGACCATGCCGAGCGAGGAGTTGTTGAACACAAACATCTTGATGGGTAGCTGCTCCTGCTTCACGGTGATGAGCTCACCGAGCAGCATTGACAGGCCACCGTCACCGTTGAAGGTAATGACCTGACGGTCCCGGTCAGCAGCCTGCACACCAATGGCCTGCGACAGTGCGTTGGCCATAGTGCCGTGACGGAAGGAACCAATCTGCTCTCGCTTGCCATTCGGCGTGACGTAGCGCGCAGCCCAGACATTGCCCATGCCGGTATCGACGGTGAAGACGGCATCGTCATCGGCGTACTTATCAATCAGGTCGGCCACATACTCCGGGTGAATCGGGCGCATGTTCTCAACGTCGTGGGTGTATGCCTCGATGACGTGGCTGAGCAGGCGCTCGTGGTTCCGCAGCTGCTTGTCCAGGAAGGAACGGTCGGTCTTTTCATCCAGGTGCGGCAGGATGGTTTCGATCGTGGCAGCCACATCGCCGACGACTGGGTACTTCACCGTGGTACGACGACCGATGGCACGACCATCGATATCGACCTGTGCGACGTTCTTAGTCGGCAGGAAGTCGTTGTAGGGGAAGTCAGTACCGAGCAGAATCAACAGATCAGCATCGTTGGAGGCATCGTGGCAGGCGCCGTAGCCCAGCAGGCCGGACATACCGACGTCATAGGGGTTGTCGTACTGGATGTACATCTTGCCACCCAGCGCATGTCCCACCGGCGACTTAATCTTCTCCGCAAGCTTGAGCACCTGTTCGCGGGCGTCCTTCACACCTGCGCCACAGAAAAGCGTGACGGTTTTAGCCTCGTTGATTGCGTCGGCAAGCGCGGCGGCCTGGCCGGCGTCAGGGAATACGACTGGGCGACCGCTGCTGATTGTGGAGGTGACGAACTCATCATTTTCCACTTCATGCGTTGTAATGTCGCCCGGCAGAACCAGCACGGAAACACCGTGGCCAGTCATGGTCGACTGGATAGCGTGATGCAAAACGACGCCACCCTGCTCAGCGGAGTTGACCATCTCGCAGTAACCGGAGCACTCGTTGAAGATGAACTCCGGATGGGTCTCCTGGAAGAAGTTCGAGCCAATCTGGCGGGAAGGAATGTGCGATGCCAGCGCCAGCACCTTTGCGCCGTTGCGGTGGGAGTCATACAGGCCCTGAATGAGGTGGGTATTACCCGGGCCGCAGGAGGCCGCACACACTGCTAATTCGCCGGTGACCAGGGACTCCGCGCCGGCGGCGAAGGCGGCAGCCTCTTCGTTGCGAACGTGCACCCACTCAATGGAGGACTCGCGCACAGCGTCGACAATGGGGTTCAAACTATCTCCAACGAGTCCGAAGATTCGCTTGACACCCTGCTTCTCTAGGGTTTCTACGAGCTGTTTTGCAAAGGTTTTAGCCATGTGCCTGGTTTAACGCAGATTAGTCAATACGTCAACATCTAGCTGGCCAACTCAGGCCGACACATCGTGTACGCATCCGCCCCAGAGCCCGGATAATAGTTCTTTCGCAGCCCCATATTCTCGAAGTCATAGCGCCGATACATGGCGATTGCGGGTTCGTTATCTGTGCGAACTTCCAAAAACACCGGGCCCGGATCCTCCTCCACAGCTGCCATCAGCGCGTCCATCAGCTGCGCCCCAAAGCCCCGGCGCTGCCACTTCTGCCCCACCCCGATGGTGTGAATCTCGTATTCGGCGGCCCCCGCAGGCCCCAGCTTGGTAATCCCCGCATAGCCGCACAGTTCTTCGTCCCCGTCCGCCTCTGCGATCAGCCCGACGTAGAAATTGTTCGGCGCGGCCAGCTCTGCCATAAAGGCCGATTCCGGCCAGGGATCGTCGCCGGCAAACAGCTCCGCCTCAATCGCCGCACACGCCTTGGCCGCAGGAGGCCCGAGACGCACTAGCTTGACGACGCTCATCTCATAGCCTTCGGGACAACGGCATCCGGACGGCGCAAGTACAGCGGCACCAGTGGGCCCGGCGCGGAGTCAAAGTCGACCGCTTCAACCATGGCTGTCGGAGTGGGAAAGACTTGTTCGGCAGCAACCTCAAGCCCGGCAATTTGCTCGATGTGGCTGAGACTGCCGCGGGCCTGGCTCGGCGCGAAGTCGGCGGCTTCTGCTGCAAGTTCTTCCTTGAGCAGCTCCATGACGTCGGCTGGCTTGGCCACTGCCGGACCGAAAACCCGCTGGCCATCGCGGTAGGCGGCGAAGTACACCTCGCGGCGGCGGGCATCGGTGACGACCAGTTCATCGCCAACGCCACCCGCGAGCACATCCAGGCTGCAGATGCCGTAGCAGGGAATTCCCAGAGCGTCGGCGAAGGAGGCTGCGGTGGCCATACCAACGCGCAAGCCCGTAAACGGCCCCGGACCACAGCCGACAACCACGGCGTCTAGTTCGGTCGCGGCCACGCCACTGTCGGCGAGGCACTGCTGAATCAGTGGTACCAGCACCTCGTTGTGCGCGCGGGCATCCAGGTGCAGCTGCTCGGCCACGGTTTCACCATCGCGGACAATTCCCGCGGTGACCTGTGGAGTCGATGTGTCAACGGCCAAAATGTTCATACTCAGTAACCTACTTGAACCGACTTGAAGCTACTTGCTCCACTTCCAGGTGACGACGCGGGCATCGTCGTCACGCGAACGATCGATGCTCACCTGCAGATAGCGCTCGGAGAGCACCTCGGCGAGCCCCATTCCCCACTCGGCGACCACGACGCTGTCCTCAAGGTCGGTATCCAAATCGAGCGAGTCCAGCGCATCGAAGGCCTCGCCATCGGAGCCGGGGCCCTCTTCGCCAAAGAGTCGATAGGCGTCGACGTGGATGAGGGTGACGCCGTCGGTTGCAAGCGGACGGTGCTCGCGGGCGATGGTGAACGTCGGCGACGTCACGCGACCGCGCACGTTCATGCCACGGGCGATGCCCTGCGTGAGGGTCGTTTTGCCCGCGCCGAGTGGGCCATCGAGAATCACCAGATCCCCAGCTGCCAACTCCCGGCCAATCTCCTCGCCGAGGTCACGCATGTCCTCTGCGGTTGGCGCGAGCCGGCTGCGCACCCACTTTCGCTCGCTACGCCCCTTCGGCGCGGTGAGGATTTCATAGTTAATGGTGCCGGATGCCTCCGCGAGGTCATCGAGACCGGGCTCCCCCAGTGTGGGGTCACCGACGATAACCGCAGTGTCGCCGGCCTCGACATCGGTGTCGGGCCCCAGGTCGACGACGAATTGATCCATACACACCCGTCCTACCTGCGGGTAGCGTGTGCCATTGATACTGACCTCGAAACGCCCGGATGCCGAGCGCATCATACCGTCGGCGTAGCCGCAGGGCACGATGCCGATGGTGGTGTCGCGGTCAGCTGTCCACGTCTGGCCGTAGGACACCGACTGCCCCTCCGGTAGCTTTTTGACCAATATGACCGACGCTTCCCACCGCATCGCCGGACGCAATCCATGGGTGGCACCCACAATTGGCTCCCCACCATAAATCGCCAGACCCGGGCGCACCATGTCGAAGGCCAGGTCCGGACGCGACAACGATGCCGGCGAATTCGCCGCATGGTTAATCAGCTCGTCCAGCCCCGCCTCACGCAGTGCCGCAATCGCAGCACGGAAATTCTGTGCCTGCTTATCGACGCTCTCGTGGCCCGGCTCATCCGCGCACGCAAAGTGCGTGAAAGCACCGGTGACGTTCAGAGCACCGATCTTGTGCAGCTCAACCAGCTGAGCGACCGCATGCTCAAAGTCCCCATTGGCCATAGAGAATCCCGAGCGGCCCAAACCCGTATCGACCATCACCGTCACACGTGGTGTCACCGACAGCGCCCGCCCGGCATTGGCCACGGCCAGCGCATGCGCCATCGACGGCAGACCGAGGTCAATATCTGCAGCCACAGCGCGCTGCACCAACGAGGTGGCTGCTGCGTCCCAGATCCAGGCGAGGATGGGGATGGTGTGGCCGTCGTCAAGCGTGGTGCGGAGTTCCTCGCGGAGGGAGAGCGCCTCGTCGATTGTTGCGACACCGAGTTGTGTTGCCCCGCCGGCCAGCGCGGCACGCGCGGTCTGCAGCGCACCCTGCGAGTAGCCGTCCGCCTTGACGACGGCCATGAATTCCGACACCCCTGCGATGGCCTTGACGGTCTTCACATTGTGGGTGATCGCGTCGAGATTAACGGTATGGGTCAGGATGGCTGGTGCCGAGGAAGTCATAGCCGTATTTTGCCACTGCTGCCTTCGTTGGTGAACCATGCGGTGGCATCTCGGATGGATTCGGCGATGTCCTGGGCGCTGCAGGGTGCTGGTCCGAACTCTGTCTGCGCGGCCAAAAATGCGGCGCGCGCATGAATAATTGCTGGTACATAGAGGGCTTCGCCACGCGCTACCCAGGCACCGAGGAGCCCGGACAGTACATCGCCAGAGCCCGGCGTGGCTGCCCAGGAGCTACCCGCGTCAACCACGACTGTGCGCTGCGTTGCCGGATTGGCAATCACGGTACGGCGCCCCTTGAGCAACACTTCGCAGGAGAACTGCTCGGCAAGTTCACGGGCGTCTGCGATGGGGTTAGTGACCTCGTGCCCGGTCAGGCGCTCGAATTCACCGGCGTGCGGCGTGAGAACAGTGCGCAGGTTGCGCTCCTGGCCGCGCTCACGAATGAGCTGTCGGATGTCCTCATGCTTCGACAGCAGTGTCAGTGCGTCAGCGTCGATGACCACTGGTTTGTCAGTGGCCAGAATGTCTCGCAGTTCCTCGGCGGCTTTCTCATCAGTGCCCCGACCGGGACCGACGACCCAGGCATCGACGCGTACCTCTTTGCGATCCACCGAGTCCTGCTGCGCAATGACCGTCGGCAAGGCTGCGGTGATGCGGTTGCGTGCGGCCGCGTCGCCGACATAGATGACCGCGGGACTGGTCGCATGCACGGCAGCGGTGGCGCACAGCTGACCTGCGCCGGGATACGCCTCGCTACCAGCGGCGATTCCTGTAACTCCAGTGGAGTACTTGTGGTCTGCAGCACCGGGTTCGAGCGGGGTCATCGCGCCAAGTGGTGCCGGAAAGCTCCCGCCTAGGGCTTCGTAGAACTCCACGGTCGGAGTCTGGTGGTGGACGGCATTGTAGGTACCGTTTTCATAGAGCGTCTGCCCCAGTCCTGGAAGTTCGAGGGAGAAGGAGTCGAGGGAAATTTCATGTAATTCGACGGTGCCACAGGATTCGGACAGCGAGTGCGCGTAGCGCAGACCGCCGAAAGTCACCGTTGTCGTGGCCTCGACGTGGGATGGCAGGTACGGGCTCTGTCCTTCCTCCAGATCAGGGTCTGGATTGATGGTCTGGGCAGACGGGTCAAAAGTACGCCCAGTATCGGCTTCTACGCCGCTCGGCACATCAACCGCGAGAATGGGAACTTTGCCCAACCGCGCTTCGCGCACCAACCACGCGGCCTCTTCACGCAGCGCGCCGTGACCTCCGAGCCCCACGATGCCGTCGATGATCAGTGCGTAGTCTTCACTAATCGACCACAGAATCTTCGATAAATCCGTCTCCCGGTCACACCCCAACGGCAGCACCCGCCCACCTGCGAGTTCAAAAGCTTTCAGCGCCCGTTCATGCGGCTTCGAGCCCAGCAAAACCGCATCCACGCCATGCCCATCCGAGGACAAGTTTCGGCCAGCATAGAGTGCATCGCCACCATTGCCTCCCGATCCAACCAACAGCAGCACGCGACCGCGACCAGGCTCCGGAGATGCCTCTGAGAGCATCCGATCCGCCACCTCCGACACAGCGGCGGCTGCGTGGCGCATGAGTTCGTCGTCACGCGTTTGTGCATCCAGATAGGGCTGTTCCGCGACGCGAATTTCGGCAGCTGTGTAGCAGTACGTCATAACCCCAGCCTACGATTAGCCCCTATGGATGACTACTCCCCGAGCACGCGAGTTTTCGGCCCTCTACTGCGCGCCTTTCCGCAGGCATACCTGCGCTCGTTGCATCATCCCGAATGGATCCCCCACGGCGTGCAGGACGTTCGCGAAATCCTCGACGGCAAAGTCACTCCTGAACTGGACAGATACAACGGTCGCACACCAATTGTCCTGGTTCACGGCACCTGGATGAACTCGTTCAACTCCTTCGCCATGTTGGGGCCGTTCCTCGCCCGGAATCGCCCCGTATTCTCACTCGATTACGGCTCCGACCCCGCCGCGCTGGTCAGCCGTCTCCGTAGCGTCAAAGCCACCACCGATTTGAGCGATGCGCTCGCTGAAGTCACCGACCTTCTCGACCGCTTCCGTGCCCATCTCTCCCTACCCCGCATCGACCTCATCGGTCATTCCCAGGGCGGTCTACACTGCCGCAGCTACGCCAACGCGAGCATCGATTCGCTTTACGACGAAGCTCTGAACCGTGGCCTCAACGAAGAAGCAGCCGAGCAGTACGCCTCCGACAACAGCCCCGTGCGGGCAGTCATCTCTCTTGCGGGAAACCACCGAGGCACTACTGCGTGGGGCATGCGCCGAAGGCTCAGTGCCCTTGAGCGATGCGGCCTACCGATGCACAAACTCGTCGACCGCCTTGTCGGCCGTGCCTGCATTCAACAGCTGCTGGACTCTGACTACATTGCGACTCTGAACCGCGCAGCGCGTGGCATTACCCGACGTGGTCCGCACTACCTGAATATCGGCACCCCTTTCGACACCGTGGTTCGCCCGTGGACCGGCGCCTTTTTGCCCGAACAAGAGGGTCACCACATTACGAACGTCAACAATGCCACTGGCGGTGGCGACTGGTCTGATCACCTCGCACTGCTCTACTCCCCCAATACTCTCGAACGCATTCACGAGTTCTTGGAGGAACTGGATGGCGCTGAAGCTGGTGATGTCCCGCATCATCCGCGACAGCGAGTCCTGCCTATGTACGGCGCTCTGCCGACAGGTCTCGGGCGGCGGAGTCTCGGGCGGTGGGGTCTCGGACGGAGGGACCGGATCTAATTCAGCACAGAATTTTAGAACGTATTTCCAGAATTCTATTGACAGTTTTTCAAACAGGTGTACGATTTGGGTTGTAGGGAAAATTTGTAAGCGAAAGTTCTTTGTCTGGTGCACAGAAGTCGGCGGGACTGGTTGAAACAGCCTCCACCACGCTTCTCTCCACCACAGAACACAATCTTCAATTCTCCGGCGGACACGTAGTAATCAGGGGGGATAACCAATGTCATCGCCGCCCACAGAACTTCCAGCACCAGGTCAAAAGCCCTCATGGGCCAACCAGCAATCCGACGACCCGATTAGCATCGCGGCCCGTGCCATCAACGCCGCAGACCTTCAACTCATCGATATCTGCGCTCCCGGTGACGAGGTCGATGTCAATCACCATCTTGCCCGCATAAGCATTCGAACCGGCCTTAGCCGCGGCAAGTGTTCTACGCTGTGCGAAATTGCGCTGATGTTCGAACGCCTACCAAAAGTCCGGGCTCTCATCGAATCCACCTTCTGTTTCTCGTTAGCCCATCTCCGCGCCATCGCCAATGGCGTTGCCGGGCTGTCACCAGATCAGTTCGACACGGTAGAGCCCCATCTTTTGGAAATGCTCACTCCGACGCGACCTCGACAAGCAATGGTTGGTGTCTACACGCTGTCTCGTCTAATCGGCGACTTGGTTTCTGAGTACAACGACTGCGCCCGCAACGACGGCACCCAACGGGTTCCAGAAGGCGAAGCGGTCGCACTCGCCGACACGGGCGATGGCAAGCACAAAAAGGTCACAGCAATCCTTGAAAACGACCGCGCGACCGAGCTCATGGCAAGAATCCAGGGGATTCGCAACACCGCAATCAATCGCGGTGAACAGTGCACGCAGGCGGAAGCGCTACTACAGCTGGCACAGAATTCGACCAATGCCGAGATTGTCATCAATGTCTACCGCGAGGTCGGCGGTGGGCCAGCATGGATTGATGGCGTCGGCTGGTTGAGCGAGGTAGCCACCGAAGAATGGATTGCTCGCGCAACTCACATCCGTATCTCCGCCGATAGCAAGGTGGATGGTTACCGCCCCACCGAGAGCCAGGTGGCTCGCGTCCGTGGGCGTGACGGTACCTGCCGCTTCCCCGGCTGCGACGTCCCGGCAGCCAAGTGCGACCTGGACCATATTCAGCCGTACAACCACGACAATCCCAAGCAGGGCGGGCCAACTGACACGGAGAATCTGCACTGTCTCTGCCGCCGACACCACAACCTAAAAACGCACGAGGGCTGGGACATCGACAGGTACCCCGACGGAACAGAAGTGTGGACTTCCCGTGATGGAGACACCGCGACTAGCGTTCCGGTTGGGCCGCTAAAGAACGTCGGCAAGCAAACTTTTCATCAGCGCGTGACACGGAAGATGAAGACGATTCAGAAACGCAACCTCGATTGGATGTTGTCATTTTGCGACGTACCTGACGAGGTCTGGGAGCTAACAGAGGAGGAAGAAAAACGCATCGAGTCCCTCACGGATGAAGAACTCGATGCGGAGATTGAGCAGTACCGACGAAAGCAGGACGAACTACTCGACGGTGACTGACTTAGCCAGGTTGCGCGGCTTATCGATGTCCTCGTTACCGCACTGGCGAGCGATCTCAGCTGCCAGGAACTGCATCGGAATCGTAGACAACAGCGGCTGGAGCAGCGTGGACGTCTCCGGGATTTCAATCAGGTAGTTCGCAAAAGGAACCACCGACTGATCCCCTTCTTCGGCAATCACGATGGTCTTGGCACCTCGGGCTCGAATCTCCTGGATGTTGGAGACAATCTTGGAGTGCAGCACGGCGCGCCCCTTCGGCGATGGCACTACGACGACGACCGGAAGATCATCCTCGATGAGTGCAATTGGGCCATGCTTGAGCTCGCCTGCCGGGAACCCCTCTGCGTGAATGTAGGCAAGCTCCTTGAGCTTCAGCGCACCCTCAAGTGCGACTGGGAAACCAACGTGACGGCCGAGGAAGAGCATCGTCGGAATAGCACCGATTTCCTTGGCCATGTCGATGAACTCATCGCCCTTAGCGACGACCTTGTCAATCAGTGCCGGGATGGTCTCCAGCTCTTCAAACTCGCGAGTGACCTCATCCGGGTACTTAGTGCCGCGTGCCTGGGCCAGAGCCAATCCGACCAAGTAGTTTGCGGCAACCTGCGCCAGGAACGACTTGGTTGCAGCAACACCGATCTCCGGGCCGGCGTGCGTGTAGAGCACGGCGTCAGACTCACGCGGAATCTGTGCACCGTTGGTGTTACAGACAGCCAGCACGCGGGCGCCCTGGCTCTTTGCGTGTCGCACGGCCTCAAGGGTGTCCGCAGTCTCACCCGACTGCGAAATAGCGACCACCAGCGTCTGGCGGTCCAGCACCGGATCGCGGTAGCGGAACTCGGACGCGACCTCAATCTCGACCGGGATGCGAACCCAGTGTTCAATGGCGTACTTGGCCAACAAACCAGAGTGGTATGCGGTACCACAGGCGACGACGAAGACCTTCTCGATGTCACGCAGATCTTGGTCACTCAGGCGAGACTCGTCGAGAACGATGCGGCCGTCAACGAGGTGACCGGCCAACGTATCGCGGACGGCGGCAGCCTGCTCGTGGATTTCCTTCATCATGAAGGAGTCATAGCCACCCTTTTCGGCTGCGGCGAGATCCCAGTCGATGGTGAATGGTCGACCCTGCTGCTCGTTGCCGGCGAAATCCAGAATGCGGTAGTCATCTGCGGTGATGATGACGACGTTGTCCTGCCCCAGCTCCACGGCCTCGCGGGTGTGCGCGATGAAAGCCGCAACATCGGAGCCGAGGAACATTTCGTTTTCGCCCACCCCGACAATCAGCGGAGTGGAGCGACGAGCAGCGATGATGCGATCCGGGTGGTCTGCATGAGTAAACAGCAGCGTAAAAGCACCCTCGAGGCGGTTGAGCACGGACAGCGCAGAGGCCTCGAAATCACCAGCGGTAGATCCGCCGTCGGAACCGTCCAGGGCACGGGCGAGCATGTGCGCGGCGACCTCGGAGTCGGTTTCGGACTTCAGCTCAATGCCGGCATCCTCCAGCTCCTGACGTAGCGGAGCAAAGTTCTCGATAATGCCGTTGTGGACGATAGCCACCTTGCCGTCATAGGACTGGTGTGGGTGGGCATTCTCATCAATTGGGCGACCGTGGGTAGCCCAGCGGGTGTGCCCAATTCCGGTGGTTCCAGTGATTTTGTCGCGCCCATCCGCATCAAGGGCAGCCTCGAGGTTGGCGAGTTTACCGGCCTTCTTCTCTACAGTGATATGCCCCTGATTGTCGACAATGGCAACCCCCGCGGAGTCATAGCCACGGTATTCCATGCGTCGTAGCGCATCGACAGCAATATCCAGGGCGGGCTGATGGCCCACATATCCAACGATTCCACACATGTCCTACAGAATAACCCGCGAAGCGGAAAATCGTCATAACGAAATAGACATTCTCGCTCATCCTGGCACTTTTTCAGCAAAGGTATGCACCTTATAGTTAAGCTATTCACTGTGGCTGACAACTTGAAGACTCTGACATCTAATCTTTCCAAGCGTGGACCGCACCGCGTCATGGTCGGTGATCTCGCTTTTACTGGCCTGCCGGGAAAGGTCTACACGCCTGCCGAGGGCAATGGCATCCCCGGTATCGCCTTCGCACACGATTGGCGCACACCGATTGAGGAGTACCACGCCACGCTGCGTCACCTAGCTTCGTGGGGCATCGCGGTCGCTGCTCCGGACACCGAAAATGGCATCGTGGCAGATCACCGTGGTCTCGCCAACGATTTGGAGACAGCGCTCCAGATTCTCGCTGGTGTCCGCCTCGGAGAGGGCAAGGTCGTCGTCCACCCGAAGAAACTCGGCGTTGCCGGCCACGGCATGGGCGCTGGCGTAGCCGTCCTCGCCGCCGCTGGTCACGACCTCATCTCCGGCGTTGGCTGCGTCTTCCCCGCAACTACCGCGCCTTCCTCCAGCGCCGCTGCAACTAATGTCTCGGCCCCGGGCCTCGTCCTGGCCCCTGGCGAGGATCAGTGGCTCGATCGCGGCAACCCAGCTCGCCTGGCTGTTCAGTGGAAGGGCGATGTCGTTTACCGCGAAGTAGACAAGGCTGACCAGGGCAGCTTCTCGGAAACAACTCTTCTCCGTCGTCTAGCGGGCTTCTCTTCCTCCAAGGTGAAGTACCAGGAGGTCGCGCGCGCCGCACTCACAGGCTTCCTGCTGGCCACGGTCGGTGACGACAAGAAGTACTCGGATTTCGCAGACCCGACCGCCACTATCAAGGGCACAACTAACCGCGACATGGAGTGGCTCATCAAGGAGCTGCCGGAAAACCCGGAGCACTCGCTGATTCCCGGCAAGTAGTCACTAGGCCACGCTTCAGGACACGCCCCGAATCGACTTCACCGTCGGCGTCCCTTTCCCCGCCCGCCCGAACAACCGCGTAACGGTTCCCTTCGGTCGGGCGGTTTTTTGTTGCTTTTCGACGCCCGCCGCCACCTCCCTCTCCTTAATTTCGCGTGCTTTACGACGCTCCTCCAAACCCTGCAATTCTTTCTGTGCCCTCTGTATCGCCGTATCGAACTCCTGCCTGGTCATTGCAGCAGCGTCGTAATAGTCCTGCCCAATCCGGTCATATTTCGCGGCATGCTTACTCCCCACTACCACTCACCTGCCGTTGGCGAATTGACCGCGCCCACAAGCTCCTGGGCGTTGGGCTGCTCAGGGGGCTCGGGCACAGCGGAAGCAGATTCCTGCACTGATGCTGCCGAATCCTGGGCTGGTGCTGGCTGCGGCTCTGCTTGTGGTTTTGGCTGCGGTTCCGCTCGCTGTTCTGCTTGCGGCTCCTGTGGCAGCTCGATTCCCAAGTGCTTTAGTTTCTCAGCTGGAGGAGGCGGTTCAGGAACATTTTCAGGTTCGGGCTCGGGTTCAGGTTCGGGCTTGGGTTCAGGTTCGGGCTTGGGTTCTGGTTCGGGTTCCGGCACACAGTCCTCCGGCGCAGGAGCTGGTGCTGGTGCTGGTGCTGGCGCAGGTGCCTGTTCGCACACTGGCTCTTCCGTCTCCGTGCACATGTCTAAGTTGAGCAGTGAGGACGCGACACTGCCCGCAACACCCACAGCCCCCGCAATTCCAGCGATACTGGCCGCCCCGGCAGCGCCAATGGCACCTCCAACGGATATCCCAGCAGCAACGCCTGCCTCTACCCCAGTATCAACGTTGGCAACGACCCCAATTCCACCAGCGATAGCACCGTTGCCACCGGTTACAGTAGCTCCTTCGCCACTCACAGACTCAGCCACCTCTGCACAGGCCGCCGAGGTAGCACCCGAACTGGCAGGGACAGTAGGAGGCTGCGGCGGGGTGGCGACCACCGCGGCCTCAGTGTCACACGCTGCCTGCTCAAGACATTGCTCGATGCAGGCATTGCGAGCATCGTAGAGCTGACCAGTGGAGTCGACGAGACTGTTACACACCTGCTGGGCCACTTGTGCTGCTTCGGCGCCGACCTCCGGATCGTCGACAAGCGCTTCGCACTGAGAGAGGACGCCGTCGGTTTGCTCGGCCATATCTTCGGCCTGCTTTTCGCAATCCTCAAGGACCTCGTCGACTTTCTTGCCGCACTCGCCGACGCTCTGCGCGCCATTGGCGGACTGCTCATCCTGATTCGCACAGTCCTGCGCGGCTTTATCACAGCGTTCCTTGGCGGCGTCGGCGGCATCGCCTTTCAAACCGCCCCAATCGAAAGCCATAGCAATAGTTATCGCGGAGGCTATCAACCCCACGGAGTTAGAGAACTTGGATAGGGCGCTGCCCTTCCAGCCGTCAGCGCGTCGCACCTTATCCAAGACTTTGGGCAGATTCTTGCCGATGCCGCCAACCCCGCGCTTGGCTCCAATACGGCTTCCACGGCCAATAACACGCACCAATATCGGGAGAATTCGAGCAACCCATGGCATCAGTCCACTACCTCAATTCCACCGAGGTCGGCGCTCCCGTCGCTGTCACAGCCTGCAAAGACACGCCACTGTTCCCGCACTGCCGGAGCATGATTGCCAAGTCCCGCGTACATCGATTGCCCGTGCTCACGCAGCCTCGCTGCCGCCTGCTGCAGACGGCGCCCCTGGGCGGCAAAACCCTGGCCACAGTCTGCTGCGGAAATATCAGGAGCGCTTCCCCACCGCTCATGGCCTTCACAGCCGCGCTGCTCGATCTCTCGGGCAGCCGCTGTCACTGCATCTTCCGAAAAGTGCAGCAAGCCTCCGCCACTGCCTCCAGTAAAACGTGCGGACACGAAAAATCCCCTTCCCCGCGAAAAACAGTTCTTATTACTGTTAGGCGCGAAAAAAGAGGATTCGGTTCCGTCTAAGTACTAGCGCGGGTGCCCCCGGGGCTAACGAGCGCGGTAGATGCGCTTACAACCCTCAACACCGGTGAAGCTGAATGGACCGGTGCCAATCAGTGCGTCGTCTCCCAGGTTTGAGTACTCACCCGGATCTTCATGCGTCACCTGAGCGTGGCGGTAGTAGGTCGGATCATCGAGCTTTACGCGTTCATCCAGTTCACGAGCATTATCTTCGGCGCGCAGCTGGGACTCGTAGCCCTCGACCACATTGCCGGTGAGGAACTCAGCAACCGAGCCGGAACCATAGGAGACAACAGCGACCTTCTTACCAGCCAGGTCCTTCTCGGTGTCCAGCAGCGAGAGCAGGCCGAAGTAGGCCGATGCTGTGTAGGAGTTACCGATGATGCGGTTGTACTCAGTGGTTGGGCCGAGCTGGCGGGCCTCGTCCTCTGCGGTGAGCTCCACACCGTTATTGGCCGAAAGCTGCCGGTGCGCCTTGTAGGCCATCTTGGTAAACGGCTGGTGGTAGCTGAAGTAGTCAATCTCGCTGAAGTCCACACCGCCGCGGGCACGGTAGTCCTCGTAAGCACCCTGAACAGCGTCGATGTAAGCACTAATAGAGAGCTTGCCCTCCACCAACGCCTGGCTGCGGTGGTTCGGCCGCCAGAAGTCCATAACTTCGCGGGTAAAGACGCCCGAAGCCGCATCGATAGCCAGGATGCGCGGATTAGCGGTCACCAGCATGGCTACAGCACCTGCGCCCTGGGTCGGCTCCGCAGCGGAGTCCAGGTCATAGCGGGCAATGTCGGAGGCGACAACGATGACCTTCTCCTCCGGATTGCGGGCCACCAGAGCGCACGCGAACTGCAGCGCCGCGGTACCGGAGTAGCAAGCCTGCTTCAGCTCGACAGATCGCGCGTGCGGGTCAAGACCGACCAACTCATGCACATAGACAGCAGCGGCCTTCGACTGGTCGATACCGGTCTCAGTGGCGAACATGATGGTGCGCACGCCGTCGATACCGTGGCGGTCAACGATCTTCTTCACCGCGGCCGCGGCCATCGTCACCGGATCTTCATCAGAGGCAACCACGCTGGAGCGTTCCTGCCCCAGGCCCTTGTGGTACTTTGCCGGTTCCGCTCCGAGTCGGGGCGCAATATCGGCGAGGTCAATGCAGTACGAACCCGTCGCAAAGGCGATGTCATCAATACCGATCGGGGTCACATTGCTTGTTGTCATCAAAACCGTGCCTTCACTACCTCTACAGATTTTTAAGAAATAACGGGCAACGAAACATCCCCATGTCATCAGAGCAGTCATCAGACCACGGGATATTTTGCCCACAAAATGTTAATTGCCTACTACAGAAATCTAGCGCGTTTACCTGAGATTTGTCTTAGGTTTTGCGAATTGTCGCAAACGACTATTCACAAACCACTACTTCGCACGCTCGATAGAAACGTGCGCCTCCATCAGCTCACCCGGGTTCGTCTGTGCCGCGAGCAGGGAAAGCTCACCACACCAGACGATTGCCGCGCAGCACGCTGCTAGACGACGGGCATTCTCGCCCGGCTCACGGTCCTCCTTGCAGCCCAGCGCCGTGAGATTCTTCTCCACGAAGTCCAAGCCCTTGCCGTTGCCCACGGAACCGACGATCAAATGTGGCAGGGTGCAGCTAAAGCGCACGGAGCCGTCGTCAAGCGCCTCTACCTGCGTCAGCCCCTGCGAGCCTTCGACGATATTCGCAGCGTCCTGACCGGTAGCGAGGTAAAAGCCCAGCAGCATATTGGCGTAGTGCGCATTACCGCTGCGCAGCGAACCGGCCATGATGGAGCCGACGAGGTTCTTGCGTTCGTTGAGCTCAGCCAGGCGCTTGGCGGTAGTGCGCAGACGCTCGCGGACAACCGGCTCCGGAATGACGGCCTCGGCGATCACGTACTTACCGCGGCCCAGAATGCCATTGACGGCGGAGGTCTTCTTATCGGTGCAGTAGTTGCCCGAGATGGAGCCATAGCCCAACTCTGGCATCTGCTCCATCAGGTAGGACATCAAACGCTCAGACGCCAGCGTGGCCATGTTGTGGCCCGAGGCATCACCGGAGAAGAATTCAAAGCGGACAAAGAGAAGACGCGATGCGATCTGGAAGTGAATATCTACCAGCTTGGCAAAACGCGAAGAGGACTCCACGACCTTCTTCAGCTCGTCATAACGAGACAGGATGTTGTCGCGCGCAATGACGGCATCAGCTGCCGAATCGAGAGTGAAAATCACCGAGCGGGTCATCTTCTCACCGACGAAAGTGCAGGTAATGCCACCTTCGATCATGCGGGAGACCTTCGCACCGCGACCACACGACGGCCACAGCGGGGTCTCGTAAGTCGCCAGCGGAATCTTCACCTCGTCATTCATGACGTTGCCACTAATGCGCACCGGACCAATCCAGCTCAGTGGTACGTGTGCATATTCCAGGTCGTGCGAGCTCTTTTCAGCCATTGTCCTAAGCGACCCTTTCTAGCTGCATGCAGCTTCGGTTCCCAGCTTCTGTAAATTTCAGCTGTCTTAAATTCTACGGTCAAAAAACTGTGGTCAAAGTTGAGCGGCCAGCTTCAGCGGCAACGGCCGGATGCCAGCTGCTTGCCAGCGCGCGGTGATGTCCGCGGCAGTCTCCTCGGCATCGACACCATCTGAGACTCCCACCAGCGCGATTCCGCAGTCACCACCACCGGAGCCACTGCTCTTGCCCGCGGCCCCCGCGCCATCGGCGATGTCGGCAAGCGCTTTCAGTTTCTCCGTCTCGATGCACACAGCACGCTCACGCTCATAGTCCTGCAGCAGCGTCCGATTCTCACGCAGGCAGGCAAACGCCGCGGTGTGGTCGCCGTCGGCAAGCGCCTGCCAGAGTCTTTCGCTTATCGACGAGACCCCGCGCACAAAATCACGGTCTGCGCCACCGGCCTTCTTCAACTGCGAGTCCGTCTTCACCGGACTGCCCGTCCAGCCGACCAACAGTTGTAGTCCACCGAGGTCGGCACGGGCGTCAATGCGAAGATTCGGCCACGGTGCCGCCACGGCAGCGACAGGATCAGCCGCCACGAGCTCTGCGAGCGCCGTCGGATTCGGCCGGCGATAGAGCACCACCCCGCCGTGCGCGGAGCACGCGATATCGCCGCCGGAACCAGCTGCACCAGCCAGAAGCGTGGCCACCATCGCAATCTTGTACACGTCCAGTGAATCCAGCTCCAGACCCAGGTGCGTCCCCAGCGCACGAGTCACAGCCACAGCGACAGCCCCGGAGGACCCCAGGCCATACTTCGCACCGCTGTCGGCGTCATCGAGGTTTGATTCAATGACGATATTTATGGGACGCTCTGGGGTGTTTTCCAGCTCGCCCGCAGCAATGCGATAGACCAGGGAAATCGTATGGGTCGCGATGTCATCTGGTGCATCGATATCAATGACACGCCCCTGCGGGCCGTAATAGCTGGAGTACACGCGAGAGACCGGCTGCGATGGGTCGGCATCGTGGCACCGAACCGTCACATAGCGGTTGGCTCCTGCGATGACGGCCAGCCCCTCGACATCCATCACCGCATACTCACCGGTGAGGTACAGCTTGCCGCAGCCACGGCCGATGGACTCACCTTCGATAGGTCCGCCTTTAGCGTTGCTCAACTACTCCCCCAGCTACACCAGGTATGCGCCGGGGCCGGAGCCGGAAACCAGCACGTCAATATCCTCGAACTCTGCGCGGAAACGATCCGCGATGGTCTCGGCATCGCCGCTGCGGCACAGCACCTTCACGTTCGGCCCGGCATCCATGGTGGCGTAGCACTCGGTGCCCTCGTCACGCAGCGTAGCGACGAGATCGAGAGCCGCCACCGAATCCGGATTCCAGTACCGCACCGGAGGAAGAGCCCCCAGCATAGTGGCGTGCATGCGCATGGCATTGGCCTCGGCAAGCTCGCCGACCGCAGTGAAGTCCGCAGCGGCAATGGCGGCCTTCATGTCCTCGATATCACGGGGCACCTGCTCCACCCAGGCCGGGAAGAACGGTGATGTCTCGACCGTGCGACGCATGGCGGCACGGCTGTCAATCTTCTTGCGCCCCGGGGCCAAAACCGCCACGACCAGGGAGAGATCCAGGCCGGAATCCGGCAGAGCCACTGCGTGGCTGGAAGCATCGTCATCGCCGGGCAGCCACTCAACGAGGCCGCCGAAAATAGAGCGACAGGCCGAGCCCGAACCGCGACGGGCCAGAGCCGAGAGCTGTTCCGGGGTGTAGTCCAGGCCGTAGGCTTTCGCCGCGGCCAGCGCGAGAGCGCCAAAACCCGACGCGGACGACGCCAGACCCGCACCCGTCGGAATCTCGTTGGTGCTGGTCACCTCTGCGAAGCTAGTGCTGCCCGCACGCTCGCGGACCAAATCCAAAAACTTCTGGACACGGACGAGGTCCTTGCCCACCATCTCCTGGCCATTCAGAGTGCCCGAGTCGGCGGTGACGCTGGGATCGTCGATAAGCGACACCGTGGTCGTCGTCGGAGCGATGCCCAGAGTAAGGGACAGCGAACCTGTGGCCGGCAGCTGCACGGCCTCATCGCGCTTGCCCCAGTATTTAATCAGGGCGATGTTGGGATGAGCGACGGCGGTAGCGGTCGTGGTCACGAGGGATTTACCTCCACAGTCCAAGTAGCAACAGCATTGGCGCCCATCATGGCATGGCTAATCAGTTCCGCGTGATCGGCGGACTCTGCCAGCGCCATCACACAGCCACCGCAACCGGCGCCAGTTAGCTTTGCACCGTGGGCACCTGCCAGACGCGCGGCAGTGACGAGATCAGTGATGGACTCATGCCCAACACCTAGTTCTTCTAGCGCTTCCTGCGCCGAGTCCATGCGATGTCCCAGACGGGCAAAATCACCCTTGGCCAGGTTGTGCACCGCGCCATCGGCCAGCTGCCCCAAGTGGTCCAACAACTCTTGGCCGTGGACTCGGTGGGAATCGACGAAACCACGCACGCGGGCAACGGCCAGCGACGTCGAACCACGCACACCGGTATCCCCCAGCACCAGCCACATCTTCTTGGCCACCTTCAGCGGATGGAACTCACCCTGCTTGAAGTAAACCGGACGCGATGCGCGGGCAACCGTGGCATCCAGGCCAGAGGGGTTACCGTGCGCCAGACGCTCAGCTTCCTGCACCAGGTCAAAGCGCTGACGCTCGGTCAAAGTGCCATCGGCGAGGTCACGCACTGCGTCGATAAGCGCATGTGCCACTGCGGCAGAACCACCCAGCCCTGCAGCGGGTGGGATACCGGAGCGGAGACGAACCAGCAGGTCGCGTTCGGGAATACCGAAGGTGCGCAGGCCAGCGCGGAGTGCAGCGGCGATGGAGGCAAAGCGCTCCGGCAGCTCGTCGATGTCGATGACCTCGCCGTCCATGGAAAACAGGACGGGAGAATCCTCCACGCGGTCAATCCACGCCATCGTGCGCAGCGACGTCACCGGCAGCGCGATAGCCGGCTTGCCGTAGACGACAGAGTGCTCGCCCAACAAAATCGACTTGGCATGGCCTTCACCGAATGCGGCACCCTGTTCATTGGCCAGGGCATAGAACTCCCCGGTCTCCAATTCCTCGGACTTGTCGAGGCCGAAGTCGTCGACGCTGGCGTTTTCTACGCTGGTCACGAAGCTACACATCCTTTTCCGAAACCGACTGTGCGGCAGCCTGCGCCTCCGCTGGGCCATGGATACCCGGCACACCCGCAATGTCGAAACCGTACTTGGAGAACTTCTCCGCCCCAACACCCCAGACGTGGTTAAACCACTCCGTCATCGGTTCGTTCGCGCGACGTTCTGCGAGCTCCTGCGGGGTCACGTACACCACTTCATCGACCTCATCGGGGTTGATATCCACCGACTTCGGATCGACGATGCCGGCGTACACGTGGTTGTACTCGTGCTCTGCCAATCCCGAACGATTATCGATGACCTGGTAGATAACGATGCCGATTTCCTCCAACTGGGAGACATCCGCACCGAGCTCTTCCTTCGCACGACGCTCAACGGCATCGGCCACCGGCTCCCCCGGCAGTGGGTGCGAGCAGGTCGCATTCGTCAGTAGCAGTGGTGAGTGATACTTCGACTCCGCACGGCGCTGCAGCAGCATGCGTCCCTGCTCATCGAAGAGGAAAAGAGAAAAAGCACGGTGCAAAATTCCCGGCGGAACGTGTGCTTCAAGCTTGCCGACGGTACCGAGAACCCGACCGTCACGATCGACCACCTCTACCTGGATGTCGGCTTCACCCGGGGCAAAGCGGGCTTTAATGTCCTCTGGCGCGTCATTCATTTCCACACTCCCGACTCTAGACTGCGGCCACAACCGCAGCTAACTCCCCGGCAATCTTGCGGGCCGATTCCGCATCGGCGGCCTCCACCATGACGCGGAAGAGCTCCTCGGTGCCGGACGGGCGCAACAGCACGCGACCGGTGGAACCCAGCTTCTCCTCGGCTGCATCGATGGCGGCCTTGACCTCATCAGACTCCAGAATTGCGGCCTTGTTGGACACCGGCACGTTGATAAGAGTCTGCGGCAGCACCTTCATTACGGAGGCCAGCTCAGCCAGAGACTTACCGGTGCGTGCCATCCGCGCCATGAGGTACAGACCCGTGAGGGTGCCGTCACCAGTGGTGGCATGATCCGGAATGACCACGTGTCCCGACTGCTCACCGCCGAGCGAGTAACCGCCAGCGTTCAAATCAGCCAGCACATAGCGGTCGCCGACCTTGGTGGTACGCAGGGCGATATCGTTTTCCTCCATCGCCAGCTTGAGGCCGAGGTTACTCATCACAGTGGCCACCAGCGTGTTGTGGTGCAGTAGCCCCTCTTCCTTCATGGCGACGGCCAGGATGGCCATGATTTGGTCACCATCGACGATGTTGCCCTGCGAGTCCACAGCCAGGCAGCGGTCGGCATCGCCATCGTGAGCCAGCCCCAGATCCGCGCCGTGCTCCAGCACTGCCGCGCGCAAAACCTCAATGTGGGTGGAACCGCAGTTGTCGTTGATGTTGTAGGAGTTCGGCTTGTCATGAATAGCGACGACGTCGGCACCGGCGGCCGCGTACGCCATGGGGGCGGCCTGCGAAGCAGCACCATTTGCACAATCCACTACGACGCGAATGCCGTCGAGCTTGGTGCTGACCGCACGGGAGAGGTGGAACAGGTAGCGGTCGAGCCCGTCTGGGGCCTCCTCGATGACACGACCCACTCCGGTGCCCGTGGGGCCGGTCTCCGGCAGGTTGTGGAGAGCGTGTTCGATTTCCTTCTCCACCGCGTCGTCAAGCTTGGTGCCGCCCGCGGCGAAGAACTTGATGCCGTTGTCCGGCATGGGGTTGTGAGAAGCCGAAATCATCACACCCATGTCGGCACCGTAGTCGTCGGTGAGGAAAGCGACAGCCGGAGTGGGCAGCACGCCGACACGCAAAACGTCGACGCCCTGGGAAGCCATGCCGGCAGACAGCGCTGCGGCGAGCATCTCACCGGAGACACGCGGATCGCGGCCAACAATGGCCAGGGGACGACGCCCCGACGGATTCGTGCCGCTAGTCAGCACAGTGGCCGCAGCAGCACCCAGCCGCATTGCCAGCGGTGCGGTCAGAGTCTTATTCGCCAAACCGCGGACGCCATCAGTTCCGAAAAGACGTGCCATTGTTGCTAGACCACTCCTTGGGGGTTTTATGAGTTTTGGTATCGCGGACTATTGCATTGTCAATGCTGTATTACTTTAGCCGGTCGCGCAGGCGAATCCAGACTAGCCACAGGACACAATTGGCTGCGGGTCATAAACCGTAGTCTGAGTTTCACGCGATATTTCCGCGCCCGAGAGGTCCCGAATGACGCGTGTATCGGAAGTGGTGAAGCCCTGCGCACCCGACGACGGCTGGCAAGAGCTGCCACTGACCTGCATACGCTGTGGTTGCGTGTATGCCCAACGGCCACCATTGATGGACTCAACGTTGACCTTCTTCACACCCTTGATGCGCACAGTGACGTCGGAGCCAGTAGTAACGGCCTCGATGAGAATCGGAGTGTCGGAACTGTTCTTAAACGCTAGGTCGATTGCGCCCTCGTACACCGTCGCCTCACGGCCGGCCGGGTAACGCGAAATGTAGTAACTGTGCGGAGTGTGCGCGACATCCTCCATGCCCGCAAAGTACGAAGCATTGTACAAAGTGGTAGCGAACTGGCTAATGCCACCGCCGACAGCCTTATCCGCATGGCCGTTGAGGATGATGCCCGACTCGACAAAGCCCTGCGCAGTACCGCGCGGACCCGTGTAGCCGTTCAGGCTGAATGTATCGCCCGGTGCCACGAATGCGCCGTTGACCATCTGCGACACCAGGGCAATGTTTGTGCCCGATGCCGAGCTGAAGCCACCGGTGGTGAACTCACCAATGACATCATCGAAGGTGGCACTTTCCGCTTGTTCGGTGGTGTAGGTGGCGGGCTTGTCCTCGTAGACCGCATCGAACTCGCGCTTATCCGTCGAAGTCACACGCTCGGCGAAGTCCTTCATAGTTTCATCCCACTTCACGGCTACGCCATCAACCGAGGGGACCACTTCACGCGAACCACCGCTGAAGCGTATCGACGCATTGCGCTTATCAACCTCGGAAGCAGCCAGCCCCTCCTCGAGGATCTCGCGTGCGCGGTCGACATTAATATCGGCGGCCAATCCACCGTCGCGCGGCACAAAGCTGATGATTTCAGCCATGCGCTCCGGCGGAATTACACCATCTTTGCCATCACGGCCCTTGGCAACAATGGGACCCGACACCGCATCGGCGGCCTCTCCTTCAGCTGCCTCACGGACCTGATCCTCACCGATAGCCGGGTCGTGCGCGGTGGTCTCTACATCGATGCCCTCCGGCGACAACCACTTGGCGGCCAAATCCCCGCTGACCGCATTGCGGTCGACATCTTGGCCGATGACCGGTGGAGTTGTTTCCACGCGGCCGTCGACAAGCTTGACCTCACCATCGACGGGAGCAATAGTCAGTTCGCCGACGAGACGGTCGACCTGCGGCTCGAACTTAGAGCTATCGATATCGCTGACCAAATCCAGCTCACGGGTAGTAAAGAAACTGCGCACCCAGGTAACTGGGTTCGCCGTCTGCTTACCCGCCTGCGCGACCGTCTTCTCCCAGGCGATGCTCAGCCCCGCCTCCTCGGGCAGAACCTCCGCCGTACGTTCGCCGGCACGAAACGCCACTGGATGAGTGGAAAGATCACCGAGCTGCTCTTCGAGCTTCGCCTCAGCGTGATTCGCGCTCAGCGTGCTGATGTCAATACCCGCAACGGTAGACCCGCGCGGGACATGGTCCTTGTTCAGCACGTAATCGACAGCGTAAAACACACCGAAGAGCGCGAAGATACCGAGGACGATGCCGAGGAAAATCTTTAATCCACGGTGACTGGAGGAAGACTTTTGTTTGGCCACAGCCACTTACTTTACCGTGGAAACACTACTAACTAGATTTTTATTAGATTCCGCAGGTGTCCGGAATGCGTTTCTTGTACTTCGCATACTGCTGGAAAGCATCGACCACGGCATTGGCATAGACCTCGGCACCATCCGGGGTCGGGTGGATAAGGTCCGCGCGCAGCTTGGACAAATCATCACGCACACCATGGCACCAGTCAGCCACATAGACATTGTCGCGCTTCTTTGCCGCGTCGAGGACTTCCCTCTCCGACTGCGGCATCCACACACGATCACCGTACGGGTTGATTAGGACAATGATGCGGTCTTCACCCAGCGAATCGAGGATCTCATCCAACAGGTGTTCGTCCGATGCCGCAGCCGACTGATTGATACCAAGACCCAGCACGACGAATGGATCGAGCGTACCCGCCGCCTTCATACTCGCGATGATCTCCGGGGCGGCCGGATAACCACGGGAAACAGCCGCATCGATATAGATACCGGGCAGCTTCTCTTCCAACGCGGACGCCGAGGCGAGCATCACAGAGTCGCCGATAGCGGTGATCTGGTCACCACGCGGCATAACGCGCTTGGCCAACTCGGCTTCCTCCGCCTTCTGAGCCTGCGCACGGCGCTCAGCTGCCTCCTGTAGCTGCGCCTCCAGACGTGTCATCTTCGGCGCCGTAGCCATTCCCACAACTGCACCAACCACGACGACCAGCGCCAGCCCTGCTGCAACGCGCGGCTTCCAGGAACCGGCAAACTGCGTGCCCGAAAACTGCGCCATCCAACGGCGGTAACCCATCCGGCGAATTGGCGATTCCACATTCTTGTATGACCAGTTCGCCAAAAGCAGCGATAGCGCAATACCTGCGCAGGCAGCGAGGTTCTCATACTGCATGGCCTCACTGCGCTCCAGCAGTTCGCGGATGAGCACGATGACCGGCCAGTGCCACAGGTACAGCGAGAAAGAAATCTTTCCCAGCCAGCACAGTGGCTTGAACTCAAAAATCTGACGCACGGGTGAGACACCGCGAACGACAAGATAGAGAATCGCCACCGACAGCAACGAGGCGAACACCAACCCACCGCGGTAAGTCGCCGACGCGGTATCCGACATCATCAGCAAAACCAACGAAAGGAAGATCAGCGGCAGCGAGGCCACTACGAAAGCTTGGGCAGAACTGCCAAAGAAGTCCCGCAGCAGGGGTTCTGTGCGTGGCCAGGAGTCCGCTTCCGCGCGTGACGACGTCGACGTCAACCACAATGCGAGGGCCGCGCCAAACAGGAGTCCAAAGGCGTGAGTATCGGTGCCGTAGTAGACCCGCGTGGGGTCAACCTTCGGATCGTAGAGCGAGACCATCCACACGAAAGAAGCAACCGCCCCAATGCCCGCCACTGCTGCCAGCTTGCGAGATGCCAGCTTCAGGGCGAGAAGAGCCACAAAGATCAATGGCCAGAGCAAGTAGAACTGCTCCTCCACCGACAGTGACCAGTAGTGCGCTAACAGCTGCACTCCGGAATCCGCGAAATAGGACTGAGAGCCCGCAATCTGCGTCCAATTATTGACGAAAAAGACCGTGCCGAGAAACTGCGTCGACAAGCCAACAGCGGGATCCCCGCCGACCAGACCTGCGACGGCGATGGAAATAAACAACACGAACATCGCAGCCGGAGCGATGCGGCGCAGTCGACGGAGCCAGAAGTCCTTTAGATCGATGCGCCCAGTGACCGCGCGTTCGCGCACCAGAAGCGAGGTGATAAGAAATCCGGAGAGCACGAAGAAGATATCCACACCGATGTAGCCACCGGGCAGCACATTATCGAAGTAGTGGTAGATCACCACTGTGGCAACGGCCAGACCGCGCAGCCCATCAATGCCTGGTACGCGTCGAATGCGGAAGGGATGCTTCGCCACCGACGACGAGCTAGAGGAGCTCTTCGCGTCGGAGGTCTTGGTGGCTGTGGTGCTCACCGCCATACGATTTCCTTCTTCCCATCGCACTGCAATCGCACTTTCATCGCACTGCAATCGCACCGCGATAAACGATTCTCGTGGCAGTTTTTAACGGATAAAAGTCTAACGTACGGGGCTTGTCCCAAAAATGCAGCCATGCCTGGTCACTGCGGACTTTAACCAAAAAAGCACCTCGGCTTGCGTGTAATACGCAAACTGAGGTGCTTTTCGAAGCAGTAAAGCTTAACGCTTGGAGTACTGCGGTGCGCGACGGGCCTTGTGCAGACCAGCCTTCTTGCGCTCGACAGCACGAGCGTCGCGGGTGAGGAAGCCAGCCTTCTTGAGAACGCTGCGCTCCTCCGGGTTGAACTCGTTCAAGGCACGAGCGATAGCCAGGCGCAGAGCACCGGCCTGACCGGACGGGCCACCACCGTTGATGTTGGCCTTGATGTCGAACTGGCTCTCGCGCTCGACCAGGACCAGCGGATCCTTGATCTCCTGCTGGTGCAGCTTGTTCGGGAAGTAATCCTCGAGCTCGCGGCCGTTGCAGACAATCTTGCCGGAACCAGCGGTCAGAACGACGCGGGCGACAGCGCGCTTACGACGACCGACAGTCTGAATCGGACGATCCAGGGTCAGCGGTGCAGCCGGAGCAGCCTCAGCCTCGGTCTCGGTAGCAACTGCGTCGCCGATGGAAGAGGTGAACTCTTCAGTGGCAGCAGCAGCGGCAGCCTGAACATCATCGTAGGAAGCCTCGGTGGCCTCTACGTTCTGGTTCTCATTGACGTCCTGTGGGTTGGTCACTGTGCCACCGCCTTGATCTCGTAGTTTTCAGGCTTCTGACCGGCGAACGGGTGCTCGGAACCGGCGAAGACGTGCAGCTTCTTGATGGACGCACGCGAAAGCTTGTTGTGCGGCATCATGCCCTCAATAGCCTCAGCGATAACACGCTCCGGGTGAACCTCGAGGGAACGACCCAGGGTCATCGACTTCAGGCCGCCCGGGAAGCCCGAGTGGCGGTAGCGCATCTCACGTTCCCGCTTGTTCGAGGAGACGTGCACCTTATCGGCGTTGATGATGATGACGTGGTCACCGCAGTCGACGTTAGGGGCGAAGTAAGCCTTGCCCTTACCGCGCAGCAAGTCTGCGGCGTGAGTAGCCAGACGGCCGAGAACAACGTCGGTAGCGTCGATGACGTACCACTTGCGCTCGATGTCACCGTCCTTCGGATGGAAAGTAGACAACATGACTCCTTTTAGGGTCCGTGTAGATTTGCCAGCCACTGTGCACACTGTTGTTATTCCCCGGCGGCCGGTGGAGACCCGAGGCAACATTCACGTGTGCGCACACAGTTTGCCTACTCTACCTTGAGATGGCACTAGAACAAAAAATGCCAAAGCCAGTCTCAGCCGCAAACTGCTGAGACTGGCCTTTCCCCCCCTGGAGTGCTGCTAGCAAGAATACTTCAAAGGCAGATACCTAACTGAAGATCTCAATTGAGCAATGTCCTCCCCTCCCCCGGTTACATAGCTCAATCAAAAGTGCCTCAATCAGGAACCAAGCTACCCCCAGCTAGCTGCCGCGCGGCGGTTAATATCCGCCATTCGCTGGCTACCTGCGCTGACCGTATCCGCGATAGTCGTGAGAATCATATTGAGCTCCTCCGCTGCTGTGTCCCATTCACGCTGAGCCTCCTGGTAAGAATCCGAAGAGTCACCCTCCCACGTAGAGACCATCGGCGCGATGCGCTTCTTCAAATCTCCGAGCAGCCCGTTGATGGTGCCAGAAGTGGACCGAATGTCATCGGCAGCACCGTCGATGCCGCCAAAACTGTACCTAATTGGTTGCATTAAGAACCCTTTCCCCAAAAGGTGATGTGTGTTGTGTGATTCAGTGTTGTGGTTGTGCGATTCGATAAAACGTTTAGAGGTTCAGCAACGACGCACCCGCTGCTGCCACCTGCTTGAACGACGACGCCCCCTCGTCCTCGCCCGCATCGAAGCTGCTGGAATTGGCGCGGATGTTGTCCGCGATATCCGTCAGCGCATTGGACAGACGCATAGCTGCGTCATCCCAACGAAGCATCAGATCATCGAAGCTGTCTTTAGCCTGGCCCTTCCATTCCCCCGCCAGACCGTCCACGACGCCTCGAATGCGACCCAGCTCGCCCTGTACTTCCGAGTTGACGCCATCGACGTCCCCCGCGGTAGTGGTCATTTGATCTGATTCGGCTGCAAATAGGTTTGCCACTGTTTCCCCCTTATTCGTGTTGAGTGACTGATTAACGACGGCATTTTTACCTCCCCGCGCGAGCCAGCCAGCTTCCCGCGTTAAAAACCCGTCATATTGTTTGGCGCGAAAAACCCCGATTCGGTTCCATTTTGGTTTTCCAACCTTTACCCCTGCTTACCCCCGCCCATCCCCCAGTCACTTTCTCTACGCCCATTACGTTGTTAGCAGTTCCACCACAGGGCGCCGAAGATTCATAGCCTGTCCACCCGATTGGGCTGGTTATGTTTAATTTCGTTCCCTCCGTCTGAAAGGACAGTGGAACTAGTCGCTGGCTTCGGTATGGCTTATTCCCGCCCCTGTCTGAAGATGATCCGGGGGTGATGCCCCCCCCCGAAGGCAGTTAATTTGTTTGAACTACTGGAGTTTAAACTCTACGATGTCGACTTCATCATCTGCAGCTAATCCGGGATAGTGAGTATCTAGCGCTTCCTGAAGCTCAGTGAGGGAACCAAAACCGTCATTTTTGGCTTGCTCCTCCGACAATTCGCTTCGCCGGGTGGAGACAACTGACGTGACCTGTGCAGGAATAGTGACGACCTCTCCAGATTCTTTCTCGAAGACAATTTGAGCGCTTCCTTCACGAAAAGGATCATCTACCCGAATGGTTTGTTGCTTTTCTCCGCTACGAATTAATTCCTCGTAGCCTTCCCACATGTAAATGCGCTGTTCCTTTTCCAAGTCCCGCCAGTCAAATGCGAACGGCAAAAGCTCTCCCACGGTAGGTGCTTCAAGTCCATTACTTCCGCGCACGATGCACCGAATAGACGGGTTAACATCAAAAAGCACCTGGCGGCATTTACCGCAAGGAGGAACAACTTGACCAGTAGGTCCGTATACGGCGACTACTGCTTGGATGGGGTCCTCTGGATAACTAGCAGCATGGTTGGCCAAAGCTGAGACTTCGCCGCAAGGACCACCAAGGAAATGAAATGCGTTCAAACCTAGGACGTGTTTGCCCGACTCGGTAAGGAGGGCTGCGGCTACTGTGTGGTCTCCTCCGTCTTGGTAGCGCTGTACATGAGTAGTTGCTTCAGCTAGCAAATTTCGAAGTTTGTTAGAAATCATCCATTTAAAGGTAGTAGCTGCAAACGCTAGACGATAACTTGAGTTCTATGAAGTTACTTCTTTTCTCTTACCTGCATCCTGATCTCGCCATGTATTTGACTGGAAGAATTCTCTATATAGATGACGCGGCAGTCGAAATGCGACAGGCTCCATTTGCTCAGGAAGAGTTAAAAGCGGTTAGCGATGTGGCGGAAACGCTGGTGACTCTTACTTTGTCAGAGACACCACTGAGTGTTTTTCGCCATGAGCTTGAGCAAGCTGATTGCGTTTATGTGGCGAGTGGTGAAACATTCCGTTTGCTCCAGGCGCTGAAATCTACCGGAGCGGACCAGCTTCTTACTGACGCCGTGCGTAATGGAAAGTTGTATGCAGGAAGCTCTGCTGGGGCTATTGTTGCCGGACCCTCAACTGAGCCAGCAACGGTGATGGATGATCCTTCAGCAGCTCCGGAGCTTGCGAACTACACCGGACTTAATCTCACTAAATATGTGGTAGTTCCTCACGCCCAAGGAACGACCGGTCCGTATTCTATAGACATCATTAGTCGGACTGTGCAAGAGTACGGGCGAAAGTGGAATCTTCTTTTGCTGAGAGACGGTGAAGCGCTAGTAGTTGATGAGCGGGGTTCAGTGCTTATCTAGGTTGCCCCCACTTGCGTATTACGGCACCGGCCGAGCGCTTACTACTGCCTGGTCGCATACGGGCCGTACCGGCGCAATAGTCCTTCCTCTGAACTGGCACCCCACACTGACTTGAGTTCCGTACATCACTTTGTGATGCCAGAGCACTATCGAATTACCTGACGGCAGCCGCTCCTCTACGACTACGACATCGGTGCCCAGTACTTGTCTGCGTTCCGGCGCGGACTTTGTCTCATCCCCGGCAACGGAGCTGCTCAAAGCGGCGGCTAGATGTTCAAGCGCCATGTCCTGCGAAAGCGGGCTAGCGAGCACCAAGACGCGCATATCTCCGCCATCCACCGCAATCAGACGGTCTAACGGACTTGCCGAGTCAAGCTCCCACCCGCCGGGAAACCGAGCTTCCACGCCCGCATTGGTCAGTTTGACTATTGGAGCAGAATCGGGAACTGGTTTCGATGTGGATGGAGGCGTCGTTACAGGAGGCGTAGTTACAGGAGGAGCCTGTGCGTGCGATGTCTCACGCTGCTTCTGTCTCCCTTCGTTCTCCCTAACTATGCCGCCACTAATGAGCCATGCAGCAATCCCAACAATCAGAACCACCACCGTCAACAAACCAACGGCAGCTACTGACACAACTGTGCTTTGATTCGACGCTGAGCTGACTTCTGCCCTGGCTGCAGGACGCCGCCCCGCGAAATCCTCCGACGGCTCCACTTCACCGGCTTCAGCGTCGCCGATGTTTTTCAACCAGGCCGGATTTACGCACTCCCCGAGCCGCGATGCTGGGCAGTCGAAGACTAAAAATCCACGGTCGCGCAGACGATCGACTAGTAGAGCTCGCCGCGGGTTCGCTAGCCCGGGTGGAACTTCGCCGACGATGAACTCAATATCCTCCTGCCAGCGGGGCGGATACTCAGTGATACCGCGCCCACCACTAACTTCCACATCATCGGGTATCCCCTGGGGCGCATCCGGATACATGGTCAGCTGATAAGCCAGCGCAATGACTGTTTCCACCAATGGTGCGCTGTCGTTCGCTCCGACCAAATGTGTCATCCGACTGGCAATGTGGCCCCCGCTCAGACGAGTGACACAGACACGCGTTTCCTCTACTTCCACCAACACGCTATGAGACACAGTTGCCTCATCGAGTTCCACAACGGCGTCGGCAAGCGTCAGGATGTACGGATTGAGTTCAGCAGCCAATAGCGCGGAGGCCAACCGGCACTGTCGCACAGCACCCCAATAGCTGGGCACAATGACTGTTTGCATGCTCTCGAGAAGCGGTCTAGGGCCATGCACCGCCAGTTCTGCGGTGTCTGCAGGTGCCGCGAGTCCCCACAGGTGCCAGGTGCCGTGGCGCAGCGTCGGGGTCTGGGTGGTGGAAGAAGATTCGACCCGAATCATCAACTGTCCTCCTGGTCACCAGCGGTATCCAACCAACCCAACTGCACAATCTGCGGACTCTGGCCGTGCGCCACCCAATAGCCACGGCCCGGCGGCTGCTCGCAGGGCTTTACGCCGAGGATGGGGCCGTCGTCGCGTGTGCCGTCCATAACAAAGACGCTGGCACCCTGGTCCTTAACCGCACCCATGACCGGGTCGTGGAGGGACCGCAACGCCCCGCTGATTCGACGGGCAAAAAAGATATTGAGCCCAATGTCGGCGGCGTGAGCGATGACTTCCGCCAGCGGCTGCAAGGGGTTACCCCGCGAGCCAGCCACGAGGTCATAGTCGTCCACGATGACATTGATGCTTGGACCACTCCACCAATTTCGGGCCTTCAACTGCGCTGGGGTGATATCCGGTTGCGGGAGACGAGCCTTCAGTACCTCTGCCAGCTCTGCCAGCATGGGTGTCGCCACCGCAGCCGAGCCCGCATAGCCGGCCAGCCGCTCTTGGGGCACGGCCTCCATTAGCCCACGGCGGTAGTCAATCACGACGAATTTCGAGTCCGACTGGGAGTACCGCAGCTGGTGAACGATGCCCCTCAGCGCGGCGGTTCTGCCGCTGCCCGCCGAACCGAATATCAGTAGGTGGCGATCCTTTTCTGGATGGAATATCACCGCGCCCAGACCGGCTTCTTCAAGCCCCACTGCAATCGCACCTCTCGCAGCGGCCGCTGGTCGCGGCAAACGCGCAATATCAATCCGCCGTGGCAACAACTGGAGCTTTGGTGCCTGCTCACCGTGCGGCGCTGTCTCTGCAATCCGCTTAGTGTCTGCAGCGCCGGTGAGAGCTACCAGCATCGCAAACCCGCCCGGCGCGACTCCGCGTCCTGGGCTCTCCGGCACCAGCTCCGCTGCCTTGCGGTCAATCATTGAATCCATCGACTCCGCCTGCCGCAGCTCAATCCGAGTACCAATCAGGTCGCGAACGGCAGGTCTCATGTCCGTCCAGCGATAGGCCGTGAGCAGGACATGAATTCCCACCGCCAATCCATCTGCAACCAGCGCCTGCACATCGTCACTCAGCGCCGGAAACTCCGTTTTGAACGCACCCCAGCCGTCAATGACCAACACCGAATCCGGCTGACCCGCCGCCCGTGCTGCTTCCGGAGAGAGCCATCCATTAGTGCGAAAGAGCTGTTCCCGACGACTTACCTCACGACGCAAGAAACCAATCGTACGGCGAATAAGCTCCTCGTCTCCGCGGTGTGCAACCGACGCGACATGCGGCAACTCAGCCAGGTCGCTCAGGCCGCCCGCACCACAATCGACGATATAAAAATGCAGGTCACGAGCGCTGATACCGTCGGCTAGCGCGAGGATCGCTGTGCGTGCGGCAGTGGTCTTTCCTGACCGCGGCGCTCCGACGATTGCCACGTGCCCACCGGTCGTACGCAGGTCAATACGCAGTGGGTCCTGACGCTGAAACAGCGGCTTGTCCACCAGCCCAATCACACCGGTCAATCGCTGTCGCGGCAGCTGCTCGTCGGGCTGAAGCTCGATGGCCTCCGGCAATGGTGGCAGCCACACCCGATGCGCACGTGTCGATACGTGCGACACCGCTGCCACCACGGCACCGAGCACCGTCTGCTCCGATGTCTGCGCAGGCGGATCGGCCATTCCACCATCGCTTGACGACGCACCGAAAGCCTCCCGCGTCCAATTTTCAGCGGTAAATTCAGCGACAGCTACGGCCTGGCCCTGCAGCCCCTGCTCTGCCCCAGCCGTCGCACCGTCAATAGGCTGCGGACGGACCACCGGGCCGGAAACATACGCCGACCGAAACCGCACCGGCTCGGCGGCAGCAGATTTGATATATCCAATGCCCGGGATGGCCGGCAGATGATAGGCGTCCGGAACGCCCAGCACGCTGCGGGACTCCGCGACGGAAAAGGTCTTCAACCCAATACGATAGGAAAGATGGCTTTCCAACCCGCGCAAGCGGCCTTCCTCCAGACGCTGACTGGCCAGCAGCAAATGCATGTGCAAACTGCGCCCCAACCGACCAATCGCAACGAAGAGCTCAGCAAACTCCGGGCGTGCGGAGAGCAGCTCTGAAAACTCATCCACCACAATCAGCAACGCGGGCATGGGTGGCGCATCTATCTGCCCAGCGCGCCGGGCTTGCTCATAATCGCTGACACCGGCGAAATTCCCTGCAGCGCGCAGCTGCTCTTGGCGCCGCGTCATCTCACCGCGCAGTGCGTCTTCCATGCGGTTGACCAGGATAAGCTCCTGCTCCAAGTTGGTAATCACCGCCGAGACATGAGGCAATTGATCCAGTCCCAGAAACGTCGCCCCGCCTTTGAAGTCCACCAGCACAAAGTTCAACTGATCCGGGCTGTGCGTAGCTGCGAGCCCTACCACGGTCGTTCGGAGGAATTCCGACTTACCCGACCCTGTGGCACCAACGCACAGACCGTGTGGCCCCATGCCGCCCTCAGCACTCTCCTTAAAATCCAGATAGACCGGAGCACCACCGTCATCAGCTCCAACAGGAATGCGCAGGCGAGCACTGCCGTAGCGCGGTCGGTAGCGCAGAGTTGTCGGAGGCGGGTACAGCCCGAGCTCCTCCATGACCGGGTCTTCCGAGGTCTTAACAGAATCATCTGCGCTTGTTGGCACTTCAAAACGCGCCAAGCTCCGTCCAAGCACCTCCGCTTCTGCTGGACTCAGCTGATCAGGTACGCCAATCTCCTCCCGTCCGGACGCAGTTTCCGCATGCACAGCAGTAGCGGAAACAACCAGCGCGATGCCATGGTGAACCGCTGCCTCCCACAACGTTGACTGCGCTTCCACGACGGTCAGCAAAACTACCGAGGTCTCCGACCCCGCCGCGTCAAAAATCGGTGTCAGTTCAGTGACATCGTGCTGTCCGTTCGAATCCGCCAGCACAATCAGCACTGCAGCTGGCAGTGTGTCGATAGCCGTGAGCAGCTCAGTCAGCTGCGCACACGTCGCCGCCCGCAACCGCGCTGGGCCACAGGCATCAGTAACTGCGGGGTGTCCGTGGTGTGGCGTCCACTTCAGCCATTCCCACTCATCTCCCACAACTGCAATCAGGCAATCCTCCGGATGATGCAGCGCAGCAGCTTGGGCGACCATTGCTCGAGCCAGCCCCTGCGCCGCGGTATCTCCAGTGAGCGCGATGATCTCAAAGGCTGACACATCTATGGCAAAGGGCACGCCCTCAACCTGACGAGCCGATCGAATAACTTCCCGCAGTGCTACGGCGGAAACCGGATCCAGTTTCTCCGGCGCCGGAATTGCCGGTGGTGTTACGGGCGTTGCGGGCTGCTGCGTTGCCACCCCGATGCGCAGCTGCAAGAAATCCGGGTCCCCCTTTCGGCGTTCGCACGCCCGCCCCATCGCCCCCAGCTGCCACAGAGTTCCAGGCCGAGGGTGGATAAACTGCGCCGATTCACGCTGCATCCTCGCTGCTTTCGCCACCGCGCGGCGAATACTGGACAAATGCCTCTGATAGTCCTTCCGCACCGGTGCCATGTCCTTATTTCCCGCCCCGCCCGACACCATCATGCCCACAGTGGAAAACACCATCATCAGCGGAAACATAAACGACATCGGGTTACGTCCCACCCCAGAGACAAACATCAACACCACCATGCCAACCACTGCCACGACCATGATTAACGGCATGAGTGCACGCATCAGCGGCACCGACTGTGGTTCCGGCGCTTCCGGTGGCGCATCCGGCGCGATTGTGCCTGTCATAGGCTGCAGCCCCGCTTTTCGGGTAGCCGAAATCTCCGCCTGTGCACTAGTCACAAAAATCCCCCCGCTATGTGTCGCCCCTTGTGTTCACTCGACGGCCAATCCCCCGACCAATCGGTGTACGCATAGCTTAAAACACACTCCGGAATCTCGCAGCGCATGACCGAAACTGATAGCGGGGGCACGCGCAGTTACTACTCCGAGTAGCGCTCTAGCGAGTTGTACGACACTCTAGAGGGACTAAAGCATGCAGAATTCATGGGGGAAATACATGCTGGGGGAACTCATTCGCGTGCGCATTGATGCCGCACACATGCCCGAAGACACCAACCGAGCACACGCAGACCTTGCGTTACCGACCAACGTCGCAATCGCCGCACTTGTACCGGATATCCTGCAAATTTTCGATATCGACATTGCGGACTTCCCGCTGGCACAGTGGCAGCTACGGACCGCCACTGGCACGATTTTGCTTGCCGACGACACCCTGAACGATGCCGGTATTGCACCAGGCGAACGCCTGGTTGTTATCAACGACCCAGGTCCCGTGCCCAAACCTCGGCTCTTCGATGCCGCCGATGCTATTACCGACACCACCTATACCGACGGTATCGGTACGGCTGATTTGGTTGTTGGCTGTACCGCCGCCCTCGTGGCCACGGCTTCAATCGCAGCTGCCTCACTGAGCTTGAGCAGTACCGATTCCACACTGGCCGCGGCAATCAGCTTCATCGCACTACTAGCAGTAGCCGGTGGACTGCGCCTGGCTCTGTTGCGTAGCGCAAAACCGGCGATTGTCATGTCCCTGGAGCTGCAAGTGCTCATTCTGGGCACCGCTTCGGGACTCTGCTTCGTTGGCCTCGACCTACACCGCATACTCACCGACTGGCCGCCGACTGCTGCGATTAGTGTCGCGCTTGCCGTCATCGGTTTGATTTTTCTCATTTCCAACACCGGCGACGGCGACAACCGCATCACCGTTACCCTGGGCGCGGCGAGTCTCAGTGCTGCAGTTACCTTCGGTATTTACGCTGCGGCTGTCGCACTTTTCCACAACTCGGTTCAATCAGGAGCGCTCACCGCTGCTAGTGCAGTCATCCTGATACTGCTGGCACCTTCCATCGCTATCAAGGCTGCCGGTATTCGCGTACCCAAAGTCCCTGCCGCCGGCGAGAGCTTCGATGACAGCGAAACTCCCGAAATATCCCACAACGCACCTAAGCGAGCGGGGTGGATTCTCGATGGCATCCTCTGCAGTGGCACCGGAAGTCTCAGCATCTTCACCCTGGTGGTACTTTTCTCCGGAGCCTATGCGAACAAGTGGTGGCCTCTAGGCATGGCTGCTGCTGTCATAGTCTTTTGTGCAATTCACTCCCGTGGCCAAGCCCGGAAAGTAGCTTCCACCTGTACTGCTTTAGCTGGTCTTGCCGTCATTGTGGCCGTTTCCTTTCAACAGTGGTTCGAGGGCAATTGGCCAGTCGCCGCTGGCCTGGTCGTCCCCATGCTTGCAGCCACCGCCTTAGCCGCATTTCCCGCGTCACGCATCTCACCTACAACGCGCCGCATAGCTGAGCTAACCGAGGCCTGCAGTATCGCCGTTATTTTGCCCATTGCGGCCATCATTGCCGAATTCCCTGAGTTCGTAAGTGGGTTCTTCCAGTGAAAAACCCACTTTTCATGAATGCCATAAAAACTCGTCTCATCGCCACGGCCGCACTTTCCACAGTGCTTATCTCGACGTTGACGGCGGCCACCGCAGCAGCACCGTCGGGCATCGCACCAATAGCGGCTGCCCAGAACAGCCAGGCCTGCGTGGCCACGATGCTGTCGTCGGAAAGCGCACTGCATGAACCGACGGTGATCGAAAAAGCGCTTCGGTTTCGCCAAGCATGGCAACTGACGACGGGTGCGGGGATTACGGTGGCGGTGATCGATACCGGGGTCTCACCCAATGAGCGCCTGGGCGAGGTTCTCGACGGTGGCGATTTTGTCGACGGCAACAGCGGGTTCGTAGACTGCGACGGTCACGGAACTCTAGTAGCTGGCATTATTGCAGGCCGGCCCGGTGCCGATGGTTTCGCCGGACTGGCGCCCGACGCGCACGTGTTGTCGATAAGACAAACAGCCGATGGCGAAGGCAATTTGGAGTCGCTGGCACAAGCCATCGACAGGGCCGTCGCGGAGGGCGCGCGGGTCATCAATATCTCGCTCACATCGTGTGCCCCGGCAGGCGTAATGCCCCAAGGTGCAACAGATGTTGCCGAGAGCGTCGCACGCGCGGAAGTCTCAGGCGCAGTAGTGGTCGCAGCGGCAGGCAATAAGGGCGATAGCTGTCAGGACGGATCCGTAGCGTGGCCCGCAGTTCTGCCGGAGGTAATCGCAGTATCAGCAGTACAGTTCGACGATGCTGGCCAAGCACAACCCGCGGAGTATGCAATCACGGGACAATGGGTCAATGTCTCCGCTCCCGGCGGCCCCGTACTCGGTCCCGATCCGCGCACCCCCACCGGTCTCATAGACCGCCACGTGTTCGGGTCCGGGGATAACACCCGAGCTCAACAGATTGCCGGCACCAGCTTTGCCACGCCAACCGTGTCGGGCACAGCTGCCCTGCTGCTGGCACGAAACCCAGAGCTTTCCCCAGCACAGGTTCGCGACATCATCCTTAATTCCGCGAGCCCAATTAGTTCCGGGCTCGGCCTTGGTCGCGGCATCATTGCACCTTATGACGCTCTGATTTGGACCACTGTAGACACCGCTGCGCAGCACGCAGCCAATCCCGCGGCCGCACCGGCTCCACCGGATCTGCTTTCTTCGCAGGAGCGCAATGCACCGCTCCGGGCGACTGGACTGCTCCTGATATGCGCACTGGGCCTAGGTGCCTGGCTGCTCTCGCGCCCCAGACAGCGGCCCTAGCGCCGCCTGCTTACTCAGCTCAGGGCCTCCGCGCAACGCGGCCAGCACTTCCCAGTCCACTGGTCGCGTGCCACCGCTATCGGCATTGGTTGATGCATTAAACCCGAGGGCAGCCAACGTCGTGCGATCGTGCACAGCAAAGCGCATCCCCTCTGGCGAAATGACGTGTACGGCCCCATTTACGCTTACTGCAATCGAGCTGCGCTCACGGCTGCGACCATCCACGAAACCGTCGACGGCCGCACCCGAACCGTCGGCATGCGGGTAATCCACGTGCCGCCCCTCCGGAGCATGCTGCGACCACTGCACGAGAGCTTGCGGCCGTCCTGCTATCCGGCCGGCACACAACCAGCCATCAGCATCGGCAAACGTCAGCGGCTTTTCAGGTAGCCCCGGGACTGCTGGCGCATTCGCAACGGGAACTGCCGCCAGCTGCCCCTCACTGGCCTGCAGAACTGGGCTATGCGCAGCTAATAGCTCTCCTAGCACCGGGGAGAGAATCGCGGCACCGTCGTCAAGCACGATAACGCGCCGCTGCCCGACCTCAACCACATTGCCGACTGTGTCGAATGGAGCGGCGAAGTGCGTGGGTGCGCCGCGGTTCGGGATTGCTGGCGCGGCCAGAATCGGAACCTCCGGAATCGTTCTGAGCAACGCAGGGCTGACAGGCCGGACTGCGGCGCGTTCCAACCCCAGCGCTCGAGAAACAGCGGCGTGCTCCGGGTGGTTGACATCCAGCCGCGAGCGGTAGCCCTGCGTAATCAGCCAGAGGTTTTGGCCATCGGCAACGACGGCACTGTCCGAGTGGGTTCGGGTAAGCTGCTGCGGTTCCCCACGGACTTCTTCAAGACGCGCAAGCGACTCTGCAACAATCCACGGCTGCCCGAGGTCTTGCACCGTCCGCTCGCATAAAGACAGTGCCAACTCCGGCGCACCTGCACTGCCCCTCTTGGCAGCTCCCGAGGCACCAGAGCCTGCCGGCGCGGCCGGAACTGCTGGTGCGCCCTCAATCCCGACAGCAAAACTGATGTCCTCTTTGTCCAACTCGCTACTGCGCACCCGCTTCGGCTCAGCAGGATTGCCCAAAATTAACCGCGCCGATGCGAGATTCGCGACTGGATGCAATCGACCATTGACACGTACATGCAGGCCCTCCGACCCCGATACGACAATCAGCTGCTCATTGGAGCTCGAACCGCCCTGCGGCCGCACCAACGACAGCACCGCAGTGCCGGCGGCCAGTAAAACCACCAGCGCACAGCCGATAAACAGTGCTCGCGTACGCGTGCGCAGAGGATCGTGCAGCATTCGCGAATCCGCACGCACAAGCGCATGCTCAATCCGACGAATCAAGAATCGATGACCGCTGACCTGGCTAGGCGTAGTCGGCGTACGTGGCATGAGTTTCCCCCAAAACTATTCCCCCAAATAATCTCTACCCTGCAGAGTAAGCCAGGCCGCGCTACTGTGCGACCAGGGGAATTTTAGTGGGGAACATATTGGGGGGATTTTCACATGCCATTGTCATTGTGGCTGCTCATTACAGCAATAACCATCACTGCAGGCGCGCATGTCCCTGTGCGCGGCCGCAGCCTTCGCGACCGCCTGCGACGCACCGAACCAGGACAACTCATCGGGCTACGTCTCACGCCAGGCCTGCGCAGCCAGCTAAGCGCTGCGGATATCGTCTCGCTTGCCGACGACAGCCCAGTGACCCTGGATGCGCTGTGCTTTTATCACATTGCGCCGGAAGTCCGCGGAGAGCATGCGCACCGCTACTTCCGAGCAGCCGAGCGCTCCGGCACAGCCCCTGAACCCTGGACACATCTGGTGGCAACTCTTCCGGTGGAAGCCTCCGCTGACAAAGCCCTACGCTTCCTCATCCACCGGCTGGGAACCCTTGGTATTCGCGCACGGCGATTGACGGCACCGGAATGTGCTCTGACTGAGAGCTCTGCGGAGGTCGTGCAGCTACGCCGCACTGGACGCTCTCATCATGTGGCGGCGTTGGGACGCAAACCGCACCTGTGGTTAAGCCGACAACGTGACATCGCTATCACTAATGGTCCGGCGCAGGTCATAGGGGCCGGGAGCAGCGGACAAACCATCACAATGTGTCCCGCGAACCTCCCCCGATTGGAGGTCGACTGCGGCAATCAGGACATTTGTGAGCTGCTCATCGGAATGCTCTCGCTCGGCTATCGAGTCGGAATTCGCACGTCCCGTCCACATTTCTATACTGTGGCTCTTGATTTGGGCGCAGTACTTCTCGCTCGAGCTGGAGACGACACCGTCGATGTGGTTGTTGTCGAAGAGTATGAGCCCGACCTGTGTACTGGAATCGCCAGAATCATCGAGGTCAGTCGTACAGGTTCGCCCACGGAAGCAGCGGAAATGCCAGCTTCGTGCCCTCGACTGGCGATGGGCGAATTCACCTGGACGCTATCTACCGCCCGCACTACCGATGAATTGCAGCCACTAGCTATGCGGGCAACTAGCGGTTCAGTCCCGGAATCAACGCACCCAAATCTGGCAGACCGCCCGGCGCCTGGGAGCCGTCAGGCTCACCCTGCTGCGCCGGGTCATTCGGAGCGCCATTTTCTTGGCCACCCGGCTGACCGCCTGCTGCAGGAGGCACATCCTCCTTCGGCATCTGTGCACCAGTGACATTGCCATTGTCGATAGTGGCAGCGCCCGCTGGTCCCGAGCACTCCAGAGTAGACGGGCCATAGGCCGCGCAGTTGTAACCGAATGCGCTCAACTGAGAATTCGCTGGCAGCGTCTTCATCTCACCCGCCGGCGGGAACGTCAGGACCTCGTAAGTAACTCCCCCCGGGTTCCAGGACACAGCATTGGCGGGAACCTTGTTTCCCGTGCCGTCATCGACCATCGGAGGATTGGCAAGATTCACCTGGCAGGCCAAGTAGGCGTCACCGCTCAGATCGTTGAGGAAGCAGCGTGTCGTGCCATCCTCCAACTGAAAGAGTCGAGTATTTGGGCCGTCCGCCGGGGTGTAATCCGCATCATTGACCTGGGTGATTGCAGGAGTTTCCGTCGGCGTCTCTGATTTTGTCGGTGTCGTCGACTCCTCAGTCGATTTCGGCGGAGTCGAGGATTTGGTCTTTGCGGAAGAACTGACGGAGCGATTCGAGACTTCCGGCTTAGCCGGCTCGTCGTCTCCACATCCGGCCAGCGCGAAAGTCATCATCACACCGGCTGCGATCGTTGCCATAAATTTATTCATCCGCATGGTGTCCTAACCTACCCGACCATCGCTCCATCCCCTAGTAGCCGAGGGAGGAATTACTTCCGGAGAACTAGCTCGCATCTCGTCGATGCGTTCTGGCGTAATCACATCATTGAAGGCGAAGATAGTTACTTCCCTATCTCGATAAACAGGGGTTACCCCTGGAGCTACCCAGAGCCCTTCACCAGGAAACTCTAAATCCTCCTTGGAATCCCAAATACCCGGGGGTGACAAATAGATGAATCCCACGTTCAGCTTTCGGGCTGAGCGATCGACATCGTTCACCCCATCCGGCCGATCGGGGTCTGGAAAACCGAGGTAATCAGCGTGCCAATACAGCATTGAGGTAGCAGTCCACTTATTCGCCACTGGCCAATCATAGTGCGGGAACACTACCGGCAAGTCATTGCGAGCGTACATCCAGCTGGACCCCTCCGGCGGATTCGTCAACGTGCGGTACTTATGTGCCTCCGGCTGCTCGGCCAACCAATCAAATGCCTTTAAGTCAGCCTTGGAAATGATTTGCCATTCCCTAGGGCTCTTGTAGGCGAAATCCGCAGCGCTAGCATTAGACGCCACTCCATAGACCACAAGTACAGCAGAGCTCACCGTCGCTAAGCTCAACCCCAGAACCCGCCCCGTCGATGGCACCTTTGACTCACTAATTCGAGCCGCCCACGCGCAGCCCCACGCCACCGCGATACCCGCAAACGCGGAATACAGATACGCGGTGACCATCACCAACCGGTGAGGCGTCGAATAGTGAAGATCCGTATACAGCGCGAGAATATCGCCCGGCACGCCACCAAAATGATTGAGCGCGTGGGTCGTCATCAACACCGAAACAAACCAGGCCGGTACTACCCACACCCGTCGGCGCGAAGTACCTGCGAAAACCAAAAACGCCATCCCGATGAAACCGAGGATGATGATTGGCCAGAACGGCCGGAATTCCTCAGTGTGGCGAGTCAACATCGTGGCACCTCGATACCACGCATCGAAACGATCGAGGTCGTCTACTTCAGCGCTAACCGCGCGCACATCCTCGGTCTGAGAAGTTCCCGTAAGCCACTGCGGCAGGAGAACTGCCACTGCTGGCACAAAGGCGGCTGCAATCACCGCGACGTCGTAAAGCCTGGCGCGAACCGCACCCAGTTCAGGATGCGCGGGACGCGGCAGGCGGTAGCACAACCACCAGATTGCACCGAGCATAACGACTGTAGGCACCGATGCCGGATGGAGCTCTCCGATACCGATTATCGAAAGCGCGGCGCTCAAGATGCGCTGAGGTGCGTGCGGGAGCGACGTAACAAAGGCAAAAACGGTAATCGCTAGTGCAATCGAGACCTGGTACGGCCAGGCCCCCACGAAGACCCCGACGGGCATCAATACCGGAAGCGCTGCGGAAACAAGCGCTGCAACCCCCGCGGCAACGGCGGTGGACAGCTTTCGGCGATCAATAATTCTCCAGGTCAGCGCCGCAGCTGCCGTGGGTATGGTCACGGCCGGAATGATAATGCCGAGGTAATTGACTGCCTCGGTGATTGGTAGACGGACAATCAGTATCCAAAGCGCACCGAACGCATGCCATGCGGCGGGATAGTAGGACACCGCCTGAGTTTCCACATTCTGGATCTCGCCCATTCTAGTGGCCGAGGCCATGCCGTCTTCCGTAATCGAACGGAGCACACTTGCATGCCAGAGTGTGTCCCAGCCTTGCTGGATGGTCGCCATCCCCTCGGACATTGAAGCGATGCGGCCGATAGCGGTCCACGTGAGAACCGCCGCTGCGATGATGACTCCGATACTTGCGATTAGCCCATAGCCCAACTCGCGCCATCGACTTGCGGCGGGCGGCTGCGTCTCGGCCGACACTGAGCGATCGACACTACCGCGCCGCCGCCGAATCAAAGCGCTGCCGCCACTCCAGCAAAGCGCGAGAAGTAGTGTCACGGCCCAGCAGATAGACGCACTGACCAAGGTGAAGCGCACTTCGATAGCGCCGAGCGCCCACCCTGCGGTACCTGCGATACCAAACGTCACCGCAGGACCGAGGGCCAGCGCCCACGGAGTACGAACGCCGCTGGCTCTCACTACAACAGCGCCGGGGATTACGAGCAGCGCAACCAAGCTAACAATTGCCCACACCACTACCGAACACTCCTCCTACGGTCACTTTCTTCAGGGAATATTACCGAGAGCTTGTACATTTAAGCCTCGTCCACATCTGTCCGGGCATCACGACGCTCGCGGGTCTGCTCCGCCCTGGCCGCCAAATCAGCATCGCCGGGGTAATCAACACCTACCAGGCTGAGCCCACGCGCCTCTGCCACCGGGACCAACGGGGAACGCTTCTCTTCACTCAACAACTGTTCAGTGAATCCAACCGCACGTCGCCCCTCACCGACACTAAGGCAGGCCCCAACCAGTGAGCGCACCATAGACCAGCAGAACGCGTCGGCAGTCACATGGGCCTCGTACAGCTCTGGTTCTTCCCGCGTAGATACGTCGAACCACTGGAACCGCTGTAGATCTCTAGTGGTCGTCGCATGTGGCTTGTGTCGACAAAAAGCGGCAAAGTCATTGAGCCCCAGTAGGGCATCAGCCGCCACCTGCATGCGGTTGATGTCCACTGACCGCCGCCAGTGGGCCGTATCGCGAGCACGGGTAGGAAGCGGGCCACTGACGCAACTAGTGACGCGATAGACATAGTGCCGACGTAACGCGGAAAAGCGGGCATCGAAACCCGGGGGCGCAAACGAGGTGCCCCGAAGCGTCACGTCCGCGGGCAATAGTCGCGCTACACGACGAACCAAATTACTCGGGTCCCCTGCGATAGAACGTGTGTCTAAACAGGAGACAGGAACATCTGCGTGAGCCACCTGCCCGGAGGCATGAACACCGGCATCTGTACGACCGGCCACAGTCAGTTGCACGGGAGTGCGCAACACCTTCTCCAAAGTGGATTCCAACGTCGCCTGCACAGTCCGCACCGGTTCTCCAGTAGGCTTATCGCGCTGAGCAGCCCAACCATGGAAATCGGTCCCGTCATAGGCAATGTCAAAACGCAACCGAACCAGGTCGGAGTCGGTGCTCCCCATAGCGGCTCGATCGGGAGAATCGCACGGGGTATCCGGAGTCGTTGGAGTAAGTGATGTCACGGTTAACAGATTGTAGCCGGGACCCCGGATTAGATAATCAGCAGTTTCCACCGCAGGGTCTCCGTATTGCTCTCAATGTTGGTGCGTAATCCGTCGGTGTAACCGGAGGCAGAACTGGAGTCGGGCGCTATGCACCGTCGTCAAGCACAAAGAACCCCCGGAAGAGCGTTCAGATATGAACTGCTCAACGGGGGTTCAAAGCTGTGACGGTCAGAAGCCGTCAGCGAGGAGAATTACTCCTCCTCTGCAGCCTCAGCCTCAGTAGCCTCAGCCTCTTCGGCCTTTGCCTCTTCAGCCTGCTTGGAAGCAGCAGCGCGAGTTGCGCGAGTTGCCTCAGCAGTTGCGGTCTCTTCCTCAACCAGAGCAATCAGAGAGATCGGGGCATTGTCGCCCTTGCGGTTACCCAGCTTGATGATGCGGGTGTAGCCGCCGTCGCGATCAGCGAACTGCGGACCAATCTCGTCGAACAGCTTCTTAACTGCGTAGTTGTCGTTAAGCAGCTTTGCAACGTTGCGGCGATCTGCGAGAGTGCCGCGCTTTGCCTTGGTGATCAGCTTCTCAACGTACGGACGCAGCAGCTTGGCCTTGGTGTCGGTGGTCTTAATCTTGCCGTGCTCGATGAGCTGCTTCGCGAGGTTGGCCAGAATCTTCTTCTGGTGCGAAGCGGAGCCGCCGAGACGGGAACCCTGCTTAGGGGTAGGCATAGGTATCTCCTCGTTTTAATGAAGTCGCGTCGGTGAACTACTCGTCGTAGCCAGCGCTTGCGCCATCAGTCCAGTCAGCGTCATCGCCCGAGGCAGCGTCCAAATCAGCGACAGCAGCCGGGTCGAAGTTGTTCGGGGAATCCTTCAGAGCGAGGCCAAGCTCAGCGAGCTTCTCCTTGACCTCATTGATGGACTTGTCACCGAAGTTGCGGATATCCAGCAGATCCGACTCGGTACGAGCAGCGAGCTCACCGACAGTGTGAATCTCCTCACGCTTGAGGCAGTTGTAGGAGCGCATAGAGAAGTCCAGATCCTCAATCGGAGTCTGGTACGCAGCGACATCCTCAGCCTCGCGCGGGCTCGGTCCAATCTCGATGCCCTCAGCAGCCTCGTTCAGCTCACGTGCCAGACCGAACAGCTCAACCAGAGTCTTGCCTGCCGACGCCATTGCGTCGCGGGCGGTGATCGAGTTCTTGGTCTCGACATCGATGATCAGCTTGTCGAAGTCGGTGCGCTGCTCAACACGAGTAGCCTCCACCTTGTAGCTGACCTTCAGAACTGGCGAGTAAATCTGGTCCATCGGAATGCGGCCGATTTCGCCACCGGAGTTCGGGGTCGCCGGCACGTAGCCACGACCACGCTCAACGATCATCTCAATATCCAAGCGACCGGAATCATTGAGAGTAGCGATGTGGTGGTCCGGGTTATGAATCTCCACACCTGCTGGGCACTCAATGTCTGCAGCGGTCACCGCGCCTGCACCTTCGCGACGCAGGTAAACGGTAGCCGGCTCATCGAACTCGCTCGAGAGCACCAGACCCTTGATGTTCAGGATGATATCGGAGACATCTTCCTTCACGCCCGGGATAGTGGTGAACTCGTGCAGCACACCGTCAATGCGGATGCTGGTGACTGCAGCGCCCGGAATGGACGACAGCAACGTACGACGAAGGGAGTTACCGAGGGTGTAACCGAAACCCGGCTCCAGCGGCTCGATAACGAACCGGGAGCGAGAGGAATCAATGTAGTCCTCAGTCAGCGTTGGGCGCTGGGAAATGAGCATTTTCGAAAATCCTCCAGGTGGCGACCGCTATATGACGCCATAGGGAATGAATGGATGCAAGCGAAGTTGGTTATTACTTCGAGTAGAACTCGACGATCAGCTGTTCCTGAAGCGGAATGTCGATCTGTGCGCGTTCCGGGGTCTGGTGCACGAGGATGCGCAGGGACTCAGGAACAACCTGAAGCCATGCCGGGACGACAGCGTCGACCAGGTTCTCCTGTGCCTCTTCGAACCAAATCATCTTCTGCGACTTCGGGCGCACGTCGATGATGTCGTACTGGCTTACCTGGAAGGACGGCACGTTGATCTTCTTACCGTTAACGGTGAAGTGGCCGTGGGAAACCAGCTGACGAGCCTGGCGACGGGTACGAGCCAGACCAGCGCGGTAGACAACGTTGTCGAGACGCGACTCCAGCAGGACGACGAGGTTATCGCCAGTCTTGCCCGGACGACGGTGAGCCTCGGCGTAGTAGCGACGGAACTGCTTCTCCATCACGCCGTAGGTGAAACGTGCCTTCTGCTTCTCCTGGAGCTGGAGCAGGTACTCCGACTCCTTGATACGAGCGCGGCCAGCCTGCCCCGGAGGGTAGGGACGACGCTCAAAGTTCATGTCGCCACCGACGAGGTCGACGCGGAGACGACGGGACTTACGGGTTGCGGGACCGGTATAACGGGCCATTTCTGTTCTCTCCTTACCCTATTCCTAGACGCGACGACGCTTCGGCGGACGGCAGCCGTTGTGCGGCTGAGGGGTCACATCCGAGATCGAGGACACCTCAAGGCCAGCGGCCTGGAGGGAACGGATGGCGGTTTCGCGGCCCGAACCCGGACCCTTAACGAAAACGTCAACCTTCTTCATACCGTGCTCCATGGCCTTACGAGCAGCGTTCTCGGCGGCCATCTGAGCAGCGAACGGAGTGGACTTACGAGAGCCCTTGAAACCGACGTGACCAGAGGAGGCCCACGAGATAACAGCGCCCTTCGGGTCCGTGATGGACACGATGGTGTTGTTGAAGGTGGACTTGATGTATGCGTGGCCCTGAGCCACGTTCTTCTTTACAACGCGACGGCCGGTACGACGGCCGCGTGCGGACTTCGGAGCTGCCATGTTTTACTTCTTCTTTCCGGCGATCGTCTTCTTCGGACCCTTACGCGTACGAGCGTTGGTCTTGGTGCGCTGACCACGGACTGGCAGGCCACGACGGTGGCGCAGACCCTGGTAGGAACCAATCTCAATCTTGCGGCGGATATCAGCCTGAACCTGGCGGCGGAGGTCACCCTCGACCTTCCAGGTAGCTTCAATCACGTCACGCAGCGCAGCAACCTGCTCATCGGTGAGAGCGTCGGTGCGCAGATCCGGAGAGATGCCGGTCTTCTCCAGCAGCTCATTGGCACGGGCGGGGCCGATGCCATAGATGTAAGTAAGAGCGACCTCCATACGCTTGTTGCGTGGCAGGTCAACTCCAGCAAGGCGTGCCATACGGCAATTTCCTTCCGGTTGATGCGGTGGTTTACTCCACTGCCATCCTTCCCAGACCCGGCTTACTCGGTCGGACGCCGAGTCGCGCAAGTGTTATAGAAAGGCTCCAGCCACCGTTGCCGGAGGTATTCTCGCTTACTTCTGTGGAAAAGCTTTCATAAAGAACCGCCGCGCCGAACTGCTGAGACACCAGGTCTCAACATCACGCGGCCGTCACCAGAAGCAGCTAGGACGGTGGAGTTTCTGTCTAGTTAGTAAATAAGCCCATAACCACTACCAACAGTGGTCAGGTCGATTTACTTGTAGCGGTAGACGATTCGCCCACGCTCGAGATCGTACGGAGAAAGCTCCACTACGACTCGGTCTTCCGGGAGAATACGGATGTAGTGCTGGCGCATCTTGCCACTGATATGGGCGAGCACCTTGTGCCCGTTGTCCAGCTCCACTCGGAACATCGCGTTCGGCAAGGGCTCGACGACGCGACCCTCAACCTCAATTGCGCCTTCCTTTTTAGCCATGTCCTCCACGTCTCTCTGGCGGATACCCGGGACAATCCCGGCACCAGTTGGGAAATCTCTACTCTGCCTGGTGTTTTAGCAGTTCCGTGCAGGGATAATCATCACTGCAGCGACACTGCGCCCACACCATCGCCCAACTTTACACGCGACCTGCGTTTTTACCAAATACGACCACTATGGGACCGCCTGCAAGCGATGGCGGGCGGACTCTCTCTCCGCGCTCAGAATTCATCGCAGCCTTTATGGCAACATTCTGACCTTTCGCGTAGCCCCTCCCGCACTAGTTATTCATTTCGAGGAGTCAAAATACGGGGGCCGTCCGCTGTGGCGGCAACTGTGTGCTCCCAATGGGAGGCCGGCATTCTATCGGCGCTGACGACCGTCCAGCCGTCGTCAAGCTCATCACTACCCCACTCGCCGCCGAGAATGAGCATCGGTTCAATGGCCAATACGGAGCCTTCGACGATGCGGGGCCCCTTTCCTGCTTTGCCTTCGTTGGGAAGGAAGGGATCCATGTGCATCTCGCGCCCAATGCCGTGCCCGCCGTATCCATCGACGATGCCGAGTTCAATATCGTGGCGCAGTTCAGCCTCACGGGTGGCCATTTCAAGCGCATACGAAATATCGGTGAGGCGAGCGCCCGGCACCATGGCCTTAATACCTTCGGCGAGGACCTCTGATGTCGCAATGTTCAGCTTTTCGACATCGTCACTCAGCTTTCCGACGCCGAAAGTAAGTGCCGAATCGCCGTGCCAGCCATCCAGGATTGCGCCACAGTCAATTGAGACTAAATCACCATCGGCGAGAACCGTAGACGAAGACGGAATGCCGTGGACAATTACTTCGTTCACTGATGCGCAGACAGATGCCGGGAAGCCTTCGTAGCCAAGGAAGGACGGCGTTGCGCCAGCATCGATAATGACCTGGTGCGCAATCTCATTGAGATCTGCCGTGGTGACCCCTGGCTTAGCGGCGTCTCGGCAGGCTAGCAATGCACGACCGACGATCTCGCCGGCCGCTTGCATCGCATCCAATTCTCCCTCGGTGCGGGCAGGAACTACTTTGCGGCGGCGTCGAAAACTCATCACGCTGGTTGAGTCTACTCTGCCCCAGAAGGGAACCACCGGCTAGCTGTACCCCGCCACCTACGAGGGCGCCGCTCGGATCGCTGCCACTTCCGAGAAATTTACACCCAAAGATGAGCTGCCCTACGATAACTGGCATGCATTCACTGTTGAAGTCCGCGCAGACTGCGGGCGTTGTTATTGCTGCCAGCTCGCTTTTCCTGATTGGCGCATGCTCAAGCAACCCCGAACCGTCGCCAGCGCCGACTGTCCCCTCCACTTCCCCTGCCACGGAATCGCCGGAGGCCCCTGGAAGCACCTCGGGTTTCATGGGCGCCTCTGCACTGCCTGAGTCGATCCAAAACTTCACACCTGATGCAATTAAGGAGGCGATTGGCAGCTGCGTCGAGTCGGATGACTCTAAACCCGTCATTTTTGGCAGCGAGAGCGTACATGGCTTCACCTGCGTAATGGCAGTTGGCGACGGTGGCACCGCAATGCTCAGTACGGCCGAGGACCCGGCCACTGTCGAGCGCATTAACGAAAAGGCTGAGTCCGTCGAAAACTACGCACCATACGAGCTACCCGGCAAGCACGCATTTAGCGGCATCAACAAGGGGTCCCCTTTCGTAATGGTTATCGACGAGGATAACCGCATCTACCAAGAGTTCGTTTTCGCGAATATTGGCGCCGAGGCCGCACAACCGCTTATCGACGAAATCATTCAGGACTTCCAGTAGCCCTCACTATCGGCTGCCCCCTGCCCCACCCCAGCCCCAACAGCCACACACAAAAGCCGCCCTTCCAAACCTCAACGGTTCGAAAGGGCGGCTTCAACAACCATCTACAACCGGCAAACCCATCGGCCCCAGCCAGCGAAAAAGCTAGAGCGTCTAGTTACCCGGTGTGCCAGGAGCCTAGTTCAGCTTCTCCAGCTCAGCCATCGTGCGCTCGTTAATCTCCTCAACGGATCCCTCAGCGGCAATCTTGATGATCTTCTCCGAGTAGTAATCCAGCAAAGGAGCGGTCTCATTGGTGTACACATGCATGCGGTTGCGGATGACCTCTTCAGTGTCGTCTGCGCGACCACGGGCCAGCATGCGCTCGACTACGACATCCTCAGAAACGTCGAACTGTACGACCGCATCCAGCTCAGTGCCGAGGTTGGACAGCAGACGCTTCAGCTCTTCTGCCTGACCAACAGTGCGCGGGAAGCCATCCAACAGGAACCCCTTGGCAGCGTCGTCCTCATTCAGACGGGACTCGACCATACGCACAGTCACGTCGTCCGGAACAAGGTTGCCGGCGTCGATGTAGGACTTCGCCTCAATGCCGAGCGGAGTGCCTTCACCGATGTTTGCGCGAAACAGGTCACCGGTGGAGATGTGCGGGACACCGAGCTTCTCCGAGAGGATAGCTGCCTGAGTGCCCTTGCCTGCACCGGGAGGACCTACAAGTACGAGTCGCATTACTTCAAGAACCCTTCGTAGTTACGTTGCATCATTTGGCTTTCAACCTGCTTGACCGTCGTCAGCGCAACACTGACCAGAATCAGCAGGGCTGTACCTCCAAACATACCGCCTGTACCGGAGTTCGCGTCGCCAAGCCCCATATCAAGAGCGACATTTGGCAGAACAGCAATCAGCGCCAGGTACAGCGAGCCGACAGTCAGCAGGCGAATCAGGACGTAGGACAGGTATTCAGCAGTCGGACGGCCCGGGCGGAAGCCCGGAATGAATCCGCCGTACTTCTTCATGTTCTCCGCCTGCTCGTGCGGGTCGTACTGCACGGAGGTGTAGAAGAAGGAGAAGAAGATGATCATCAGGAAGAACAGCAGAATGTACTGCCAACTGGACGGCGCCAGCAGGTACTGAATGACATTGCGCTGCCACCAGTTGTCCATGTTCGGATTCGACTGACCGGACTGAACAATCTGGGTAATCAGAACCGGCACGTAAATCAGAGAGGACGCGAAGATGACAGGGATAACACCGGCCTGGTTCACCTTCAGCGGCAGGTAGGTGGAAGATCCGCCGTACTGGCGACGACCAACCATGCGCTTTGCGTACTGCACCGGAATACGGCGCTGTCCCTGCTCAATGAAAATAACGCCGATGATGAGAATCAGCACGGCAACAATCACGGTGGCGAACACGACACCGGTAGTGGAGCGCAGAATGTTCGCTCCCTGCGCCGGCATACCAGCGGCGATACCGGAGAAAATCAGCAGCGACATACCGTTGCCGACGCCTCGGTCAGTGATGAGCTCACCCATCCACATGACCAGCACGGCACCGGAGGTCATCACAACGACCATCACCACGAGGTCAAAGACACCCGCATCCTTAACCAGCAGCGACTGCGAGCCACCCAACAGGGCACCTCGGTCTGCCATGGCCACAATGCCTGCAGACTGCAGCAACGCCAACGCCACTGTGAGGTAGCGGGTGTACTGGGTCATCTTTGTCTGACCCGACTGCCCTTCCTTCTTCAACTGCTCGAAGTGTGGAATCACCACCGTGAGCAGCTGGACGATAATCGAGGCCGTAATGTACGGCATAATGCCGATGCCGAAAATCGCCATCTGCAGCAGAGCGCCACCTGAGAACAGGTTAATCAGCGAGTAAACGCTGGACTGATCTTTCGAAATCTGCTCGAGCTGCGCGTTGACCAACTGGTAGTCGATACCAGGGGTTGGAATCTGCGAGCCGATTCGGTACAGAATGATCATCGTCAGAGTGAAGAAGATCTTCTTACGCAAATCGGGATCGCGCAACGCCGCAATGAGACCGGAAGCCACGTGCATCCTCCCGAGGTCAAGAAATCCGCTTCTCCCACGCTTTTCCCGAAAGACTTACCCGCTTATCCGCCAGTAGTCTCCCGTTTTAGTTAAGCAACGCGGATGACGTATTCCTCAAACCTTTAATTGACAGTATTTGACGTAGTGAGTCTACCAGCGTTTCTCCACATCGTCGCAATACACCTCCATATCACCGTTAGTACAGCGCCCCGCCAATCACCTCTTTTCGCTTGACGACGATCCCAGCGCCCCCTCCCCTCTGAGCCCACGCCCCTCACTGTGCTCCACCCAATTTTCCCAGACAAAACTTGAACAGTGTTAAAGTTTTGCTCTGTGAGTACCTACAGTATCCGCATGCGATCCAGCGCCGATGGCTGCCATATCTCTGGCGCTGAGCGTCTTGCACCGGTTGTCGAACTACCTCAGCTGGCTTCTGCAATGACTAGCCGTGCACTTCACCACGACAAGGGTCGAGCCGACACAATTCACATCACTGTGGACAAGGTTGAAGAGTCAGCTATCGGCACCGTGCCCGCGTTGACTCCCTTTCTAGAGTCGAACCCCAGCCCTGAGGACGCACGCAATCTCATTGCTCAACGCCTACACGCTGCAGGCATACAGGCAGCCGACATCGCCGTCGAAATGGCCTATTCACTCACAGGTCTCCGCGGTGCCGCTCTTATCGATGCCTCCTCCGGTGAACGGCTCGACCCAAATCCTGCCCGTGGTGTACGGGTTTCCACTTTTGATGCCATCTCGCACCCCAGTAAGGACTGCACCAAGGATCATTTTCACGAGGCGCTCATCCTCGCATCTAAGGTTCACAGCGCCCCGGGTATCGTCGCAGAAATCTGCCTCTCCGATGACCCCTTTTACACGCGGGGATATCTGGCGCTGGACGGAATCTTTCACCGTATCCCCAATATCAAGGACCACGGCAGCACTCTTGGTACTCGCATCTTCATCGTTGAACCCGGCACCGATATCCCCGAGCTAATCGATTACCTGGAGAACGCGCCGGTCTACGTCGAGCTCCCAGCTGACGCCAGTTCCTCGCCGGACGTGACCGCCCCCAACAGCGACCTCTCAGCAATCGCCGCCCAAAGGAACTCGGCCTGGGCCGCTGAAGGGCTTGCCCGCACACTGCGCACTTTCGAAACCGGACAACTGCCACACAGCCGAATTGACGGAACCGACTATCTACTGTTTTCTTCTTCGGACTACCTCGGCCTGTCCACGCACCCTGAACTCATCTCAGCTGCCACCGAGGCAATTGGACATTTCGGCACCGGGTCCGGCGGCTCTCGCCTGACCACCGGCACTAGCATCCACAGCGCACTTGAGAATGAACTGGCGCAGTTCTTCGGTTTCGACGATGCCGTTCTCTTTGCGACTGGCTACCAGGCGAACCACTCAACCATCGCCGCCATTGCCACCGCCGATGTTGAAATCTTCTCCGATGCCGCCAACCATGCTTCCATCATCGACGGTTGCCGCAATGCCCGAGCTAAAGTCACGGTCTTTCCGCACGCTGGCTACCAGGCACTCGACCGTCTCCTCGAAACATCGAGCGCTCGCCACAAGCTTGTCATCTCCGACTCAGTGTTCTCCATGTCAGGCGAAGTCACCGACGGCCCCGCACTCGAGCGCACCTGTCGCCGTCACAACGCATGGTTGATGCTTGACGACGCCCACGGCGTCGGCGTTATCGGAGAGCAAGGCCGTGGCACCGCATCGCACCTGGGCATTCACCCGGACATTGTGGTCGGCACCGCGAGCAAGGCTCTCGGTGTCGAAGGAGGATACGTTCTCTGCTCGGCACCAGTTGGCGAACTGTTACGCAATCAAGCCCGTAGCTTCGTGTACTCAACGTCGATGAACCCCGGTTCCGTCGCAGCTATCCGTGCAGCGTTGAAGCAGTTGGAGGCTGGAGACGTCGTCAAGCGATTGCAGCGTAATATTGCGCGCGTCCGCTCCCTGGTTGGTGCACAGGCCGACCCCGCATCTGCGATTATCCCGCTGCCCGTCGGCGACGAAGCCGAAGCGATGGACGCCTCAGCACGGTTGGCGGAGCTAGGCGTGTACATACCTGCGATTCGCTACCCGACGGTTCCCCGTGGTGAGGCAATGTTGCGATTGACCATTACAGCGCTCCATACGGACGCTGACATCGACCGACTGGAGCAGGCTCTGCGCAACACCGGCCTGCTGTAAGCGGGCGGTTTGCGCTGCCCTCCCCTCCCCTTTCCTCCCTTTCAATACAAAAAGAGCTCTTAACCACTTTGAACTGCTCCCCATTAGTTGGACTGAGAAATCA